>NZ_RCBY01000080.1 GCF_003838195.1 Okeania hirsuta | reverse complement strand
CCAAGTAATGCGTGAACACCCCCGTTGACGGTGGGGTATTAAACCCACAAAGAAAATGATAACCTGGTTTCCTCAATACATAAAATGGCACAGTTTAGAATGAAACAGTCCTGGATTGTACAACCTCAAATATCTTTGTGATGTTAAAACTTATCTAGATATTGCTAGTTGAGCCTCTCCATAAATATATTGTCCCAGAGCATTTGCTTCTCTAGGTGGTTGAGCTAAATGAGCATTGAGACCTGCCTCTTGTAATAACCTTTCCAAATCTTCCTGGAAAAATTCTGCACCACCGCCAGTCATAACAACATCTGTCACCCTTTCTGGTAGCCACTTAATCAAACGGTCACAGAGTTTAGCTGCAAAAACTTTACGCAACTCAGGCACAACGCCATCAAGATTAATAGGTTTTGTCGCTCCTCTGGGACGGTAGGAACGCTGGCCTTCTGGTTTATGGACTGCTTCTAGCAAATATAAAGACTGAGCATCTGATCCCTCAATCTTAGAAGCCACATCTTCATAAAATTGGCTCATGGCAAAAGGTTCACTCTTAGAAGCAGCTCTAGCAAACCGAAAACGGTCTACCATTAAAAAGTCTGTAGTCTGATGGCCAATATCAACAATAGCAAGAGATAGTTTAGGTAACTCTGGCTGAAATTCCTTGCCGTTGTTAGCTTCACACCATAGCAAACTACCATACCCCTCTGGCATGATCCAAACCTTATTAATTCTAATTTCGGTAGGTTCGCTACCTCGATAAGACATTTTATGAGGACATTGTAATTGACTAACAATCTGTTCCTTTTCCTTTTCAAATTGCTCTTGGGAATAAAATGGTAAACCCATCACAACTGAAAATTCGCCTTTGAGCTGAAAATAACCAGCACAGGCCAAAATTTTAATGAGAGCATCTTCGACTTTGGACTTGGCAAAAGAGCGTTCATCACCGAATAAATTGGCCCCAAAATCAGCAGCCAATTGACCTACAGCGTATCCAGAGCCTTGATATTCCAGCCACATATCTAATAGTGGGTCTGTAGGTTTAGACTCAAAATTACCCGATCTTACTTGTTCTAAACTTAATTGTTTGACATTAGCTGGAATGAAAACTACACCATTTGGAGTCCGACTAACACAAGCTTTACTAGCTGTCCGTCCTAAGTCCACACTCAGGATTGTTTTTTTATGGACACTAGGTGGTTTCTGGGTCAGCATTGCTGCTGCTGGCTGTTTAATAACCATTAGGTTGTATTACCTCACTAAATTTTTAAATCAAAACACTACCGTTGTTAAAAATCCTAAGTTATAAATGAATTAAGACCTACGGTATTAAGCGAATAAAATTAACATAGAATTTAGAAGTAAAGTACTTTCAGAAGTTTCAGTCAACTGGAGAATACACAGTCTATACTTTTACATCTTCACTTCTGGAATACGAGGAGATTACCATATCAGGCGTGAGACATTCCTCTATTTCACACTTGTTTTAACAAGGGATTATTTTCAACCGAGTGATCGAAAAGTGGAGATTTTCAGACTTCCTCCAGATAGGTTTTTGGTCAAACCTGTTCTTTTGAGTCGAGGACATATAGCTAACTAAATATAATATTAGATATTAGTCTGATCAAAATTATTATTAAAGCATAGTTTCACGAAGCTCCATTAATTGAACAGGTTAATGAAACTTTTCAGGAATTATTATAAGAATTTCTAAGTTATTTTAATTAACTTTCCACAAACTTAGCATCTTAAGTTAAAAATGTTTAGCACATATAAAGGAAAAGGAAGAGGAAAAAAGTTGATTTTTTGACCGTGCCTCACTTCACTGGCAAGTGAAACATCTAGGGAACTAGAGTAATTCCCTACTTCTGACAAAATGACTTAATATTAATTTAGATATTAATTTAGAGATTTAACCTTAAATTAATACTTCCTTCTTAATATTCTTGATCATACCCTTCACTTATTTTCTCATCAAAGCCTTAGAAATTAAATATTCTCTTCTAAATATATATGTTGCTAACCCTAGCCTAAGATTGCTTCCATCGGGGATAACTCTAAAGGAATTTCTACTCCCCTAATTTGTTTGTGTCAATGCCAGGAGATTTGTTCTGGAAGTCCAAGTAGTTGCCCTAATGTCTATTGTTAAGTTACATTTAGTTAAGATTATGAGTATTTCTTGGCCACTGGACTAACGGTGTTAGTGCCAGTAGCTGATGGGGGAGACCCCCAAAACTGCCCTGGCTTACCTGTGGAGCAAACCTTTAAACCTGAAATGGTTGACCCCAAAGAATGGTAGGTACATTGTTAGCGTTTGCCGAGTATTCCCTAGGAAAGCTCCTCTAGAAGAGGCAACAGGGAGCCAAATAGTTATATTTGGGACTCTCCGCCTTCAATCAAGTCAGGTGGGCAAAAATATCAAAAGTGTAATTTTTTACACCAACTATTTCAATTCAATTTTACTAAAAGAGGCCAATAATTTATGAAAATTTCTTGGAGAACAATTGTACTTTGGAGCTTACCAGCTCTAGTCATAGGTTTTTTCATTTGGCAAGGAGCATTTTCCCCGACAGTAGCAAACATGGGTAGCAATACCGCTAGTACCCGGATGAGCTATGGTCGATTCTTGGACTACTTACAAGCAGACCGAGTGACAAGTGTAGACCTTTATGAAGGTGGCCGTACAGCTATCGTTGAAGCAGTAGATCCAGAACTAGATAATCGGGTCCAACGATTAAGAGTAGATTTACCAGCTAATTCCCCAGACCTAATTTCTCGTCTACGAGAAGCAAATATTAGTTTTGACACTCATCCCCCACGCAATGAAGGGGCAATATGGGGATTATTAGGAAATTTGGTTTTCCCAGTTTTATTAATTGTCGGTCTATTTTTCCTCTTCCGTCGCTCCAGTAATGTTCCTGGTGGCCCTGGACAAGCAATGAATTTTGGTAAGTCTAAGGCCCGCTTCTCCATGGAGGCGAAGACAGGTGTACTATTTGATGATGTGGCTGGAGTTGATGAGGCCAAAGAAGAATTACAAGAAGTTGTGACTTTCCTCAAAAAACCAGAACGATTCACTGCAGTGGGAGCGCGAATTCCTAAAGGTGTGCTGTTAGTTGGCCCTCCGGGAACTGGTAAAACTTTGTTGGCCAAGGCGATCGCTGGTGAAGCTGGTGTTCCATTTTTCAGTATTTCTGGTTCGGAATTTGTGGAAATGTTTGTGGGTGTGGGTGCTTCCCGCGTTCGCGACTTATTCAAAAAAGCTAAGGAAAACGCTCCCTGTATTATCTTTATTGATGAAATTGATGCGGTGGGTAGACAACGTGGTGCTGGTATCGGTGGTGGTAATGATGAAAGGGAACAAACTCTTAACCAGTTGTTGACAGAAATGGATGGTTTTGAGGGCAACACTGGTATCATTATTATTGCTGCTACTAACCGCCCTGATGTATTAGATTCTGCATTATTACGTCCAGGCAGGTTTGACCGTCAAGTTACTGTTGATGCTCCAGACATTAAAGGTCGTTTGTCAATTCTGGAAGTTCACGCTCGCAACAAGAAGCTCAGTGAAGAAGTATCTCTAGATGCGATCGCTCGTCGTACTCCTGGTTTTACAGGTGCAGATTTGGCCAACTTACTGAATGAAGCTGCAATTCTCACTGCTCGTCGTCGTAAAGAAGCAATTACTATGCCGGAAATTGATGATGCTGTAGACCGGGTGGTCGCAGGTATGGAGGGAACTCCACTTATGGATGGTAAGAGCAAGCGGTTAATTGGTTATCACGAGGTTGGTCATGCCATCGTTGGTACTTTGATCAAAGATCATGACCCAGTGCAAAAAGTCACTTTGATTCCCCGTGGTCAAGCTCGTGGCCTCACCTGGTTTATGCCTAGTGAAGACCAAGGTTTAATCTCTAGGTCACAAATTTTGGCTCGTATTACTGGTGCTCTTGGTGGTCGTGCTGCTGAGAAGGTTATTTTTGGTGATGCTGAGGTGACAACTGGTGCTGGTAATGACTTACAACAGGTTACAGGGATGGCACGTCAAATGGTGACTCGTTATGGTATGTCTGATCTTGGTCCGATGTCTTTGGAGACTCAACAAAGTGAGGTGTTTTTGGGTCGCGACTTAATGACTCGTTCAGAATATTCTGATGAGATTGCTTCTCGTATTGATGATCAAGTTCGTACTATTGTTGAGCATTGTTATGAGCACGCTTGTAATATAATGCGTGAGAACCGGGTCGTCATAGATCGTTTAGTTGATTTGCTCGTTGAGAAAGAAACTATTGATGGTGATGAGTTCCGACAAATTGTGTCTGAGTACACTAATGTTCCAGAAAAAGAACGTTTTGTTCCAATCATGTAATTTCAAGAAGCACTTCAGCTATCAGCTATCAGCGTAATTGAGGTTTTACACTTCAGTTAATTTAGTAGGTTTATGATGATACATTACCTAATTTACTAATAGTTGAAGCGTGAAATATAGTGTCTTAAAAAAGAACTGAAAGTTAAGTAGTTTTTGTACTTAATTTTTGGTTCTTTTAATATAGCGGGAAGAAGGAAGAAGGATTTAGTTATCTAGAAGTAATATCAAGTTGCACTGACTTAACCACTATATAAAAAGATGGCATACTCCTCAAGAGTCATCTTAAGATGACTTAAACTATTAGCCAAGGATTGAAATCTTTGGCGAGGTTTGCAAGTCATGTCATCCGCCAAGAAATAAATTTCTGGGCTGCATAGCAGAAGTCATCTTTAGATGACTGAAGATGGCTAATTTATTATGGCTAATTAATGAGACTTGATATAAGAATGTTTTTTCTGATAAATTTTTCCCTGTTCCCTGTTCCCTGTTCCCTGTTCCCTAAAACTTTTATTGTGGGTATTTTCAAAATACATAAATATTACTTCTGAAAAATATGACAATTTCAACAGAATATAAACAAAGACGCAAACAATTAATGACAAAAATTGGCAATGGTACGGCTATATTTAGAAGTGCGCCAATGGCTGTCATGCACAATGATGTAGAATATGCTTATCGTCAAGATAGCGATTTTTTTTATTTAACTGGTTTTAATGAACCAGAAGCTGTAGCTGTTATTGCACCACACCATGAAAAGCATAAATTTGTTTTGTTTGTGCAACCAAAAGACCAAGCAAAAGAAACTTGGACTGGTTATCGTGCTGGAGTGGAAATTGCTAAGGAAAAGTATGGTGCTGATGCAGCTTTTTCTATTAATGAACTGAATAAAAAGTTACCTGAATATTTGAAGGGTGCCGATAAAATATATTATCGTTTAGGACGCGATCGCCATTTCAATGAAACAATTCTTCGGCATTGGCAAAATTTGATGCGGGTCCATCCGAAAACTGGTACTGGTCCGATCGCCATTCAAGATGCGGGTACGGTTTTACATCCGATGCGTCTGCTTAAAAGCACTGCGGAATTAGAACAAATGCGGAAAGCTGCTGATATTGCTGTTGATGCTCATAACCATGCGATGAAGTTTGCTCAAGTGGGGCAGTTTGAATATCAAATTCAAGCGGAAATGGAGTATATTTTTTCTCGTCATGGAGCGACTCCTGCTTATCCTTCTATTGTTGCTTCTGGTGCTAATTCTTGCATTCTTCATTACATAGAAAATAATCGGCAAATGCAAGAAAATGATTTGTTGTTAATTGATGCTGGAGCTGCTTACAATTATTATAATTCTGATATTACTCGGACTTTTCCTATAAGTGGAAAGTTTACACCGGAACAAAAGGTTATTTATGAGTTGGTTTTAAGAGCGCAACAAGCAGCAATTTCTGAAGTAAAACCAGGAAATCCTTATAAACAATTTCATGATACAGCAGTACGAGTATTAGTGGAAGGTTTGATTGATTTAAAATTATTAAAAGGTAATATTGATGAAATAATTGAAAAGGAAAAATATAAGCATTTATATATGCACAGAACCGGACATTGGTTAGGTTTAGATGTACATGATGTGGGTGTTTATCAGTGGGGAGAAAATCCACAAAATTTACAACCAGGGCAAGTTTTAACTGTGGAACCTGGTATTTATATCGGACCGAATATTAAATCAGTTGAAGGTCAACCGGAAGTATATGACCGTTGGCGTGGAATTGGAGTTAGAATTGAGGATGATGTTTTAGTCACTGCAGAAGGAAATGAAGTATTAACTGCAGGAGTTCCGAAATTAGTTGAGGAATTAGAAAATTAAATTTTTCTTCTTTTACTTAATAGACATCTCCAGAAAAGAGGGAGTAGTAGGGAGGTTGCATGCAATCTCCCTACAGAGTAGGCGGAAATAATTAATGATTTATGTACGAGAATTAATTTGATTTTTTATTATTGGAGATGTCTAATGAAAAAATAGTGAATTAACTAGAATTATTCAGCATCAATAACTTATATAGCATTTCAACGGTAGGGTGCAGACATATCCACTACTTAGGCAATGGCACTAATTATAGTAGTTAAATCAGCAATAATCACCAAATTATACACTATATTTGATTTGGAGAAAAATTATTAACAATAGTAGGGGCAACGGGAGCAATAATTTATGCAGAAGGAGAACTTCAAAAAATAGGAAAAAATCTCAAAGTAATGATAATTAGACATCTACTCCACGCATCGGGAGTAGGGAGTAGGCAGCTTTGCTGTAGGGAACCCACCCCTCGCCCCTCCCCCTCCGGTGGAGGGGAAAGAATTGATAATTTCTTTGGGATTATAGATATTGATTTTTGATTCTTGGAGATGTCTATTAGCTGAAGGTAAAATTGAAAAACTGATGTTTTGCGCCCAAAGTTAATCTCAAAATCATTACCACTCAGCAACGCCAAATTTACCGATAATTTATGGTGACAAAATTATCATGGAAGAAGTATTTAGCAATTTAATTAATAATGCTGTTAAATATAATAAAAAAACTCATAAAACTGTAGAAATTGGTTATAAAAAAACTGAATAATCTGCCTGTATGATATCTATCAAAGATAATGGTATAGGTATTCGATAAAAGCATATAGAGACAATTTTTAAACTTTTTAAACGATTACATGGGAAAGATAAGTTTGGTGGCAGTACAGGGGTGGGTTTAACAATAGTCAAAAAAATCATTGAGCGTCATGGTGGTAAAATTTGACTGGAGTCTAATTATGGAGAAGGAACAACATTCTATCTCAAATTATCAGAGAATTAATCATCAATGAGTGAATTAGTAAATAAACAAAAAAAATTATCTTTGCTAATAGTTGAAGATAGTTAGGAAGATTACACTACATTAATCCGACTTCTGAGGAAACAAGGTTTTGAGTATCCTATATTATCACTGTGTAGATGGAGATGACGCATTAGATTTTGTTTTCCAGACAGGAGAATATTCTCCTGAAATAACTCCTCGTCCTACACTGATTTTAATAGATTTAAATCTGCCAGGAACTGATGGAAGAGAAGTAATTTAAGTTATCAAGAATCATCAACAATATGTAGGTTGGGTTAAGCGCATCCTTTATAGTTAAATGAAGCTATCCCACTATTTTGAACAAGTTTATTTGTTTAAGTAAAATGTGTTTGAAAAGCTTTATTTTTCGTTTTTAAATATCAACATATTTAGAGTTTTTAGCAAAAGTCTTATTAGTGGGATAGGTTCATCTAATAGTTCAGCAGTGAAAGCTGTAAACCAACAATAAGTAGCCTTCTAGTATCCATTAAGATTTATTTTATAGATGCTTTCTAAGTATTGTAAGGGCTAGAGCAAAACTACAAACCAAAACTTTATTATAAGTGATTATCCGAACACGATATAATATACAATTAATTTAGCTTTACTACTTATAAATACGTAATATAATACCATTTTGATAAATGTTTACCACAAAAACTTAAGGTATTTTTAATAGTCAGTAGTTCAATAGTCAGGAAATATCAAATATATTGTTTTAGTAAATATAGATATTAAAATAATTAATTTAGCAGCATAGCTTTGCTATATTTATCGCATTCTTTTTTCACCTTTTTATTAAGAATTTATCAAGCATCTATACATTCTTGTTAGCCCCTATTTCTATTGAACAAAAGGAGAAACACCGCCAGATATTTTAGATTTAGATCGGCTTATTAATATTAGACATCTGGTGATCATAAAAAATAAAATCAATTATCACAAAGAAATTATCAATTCTTTCCCCCTACTCCCTACTCCCTCTTTTCTGGAGATGTCTATTAGAATATTTGCCGTGCTAGTACAGTAACTATTTATTTATTTTATCCCTAGTATTGCGTGATTATCACTATTAAACTATAATCTACAATATATTTTAGGGTGATGAATACAGTAACAAAGACTTGTTAACTATTTTGAAAATATAGGAGATCGATAGAATCAAGAAGTTTACTTGATTAACTTGCCAATCTAAATATTTATATCATGTTCGGTTGAATACTTATAAATAACTGTTGTGAGTCCTCAGGAGTCAGGAGTCAGGAGTCAGGAGGGAAGAAAGGAGGAATACATAGAAAATATTGGAGAAAAGCATTGATAATTTCAGTATTTCTTTGGTACTGTCGGTACCCGGAGTCCTTAAATTTTATTATAACTGACCCGTCCGAACATGATATTAGTATATCTAGCTGTAGTAAGCTTAACCATTAATAATGGTGGCCTGATAGGTTGAATACCCTACCATCACTCGCATTGTTATCACTCATACTGACTACTTCCTCAAAGAAGCACAAAGATGCCTAAATCAATCTATAGCAAAATTCCCCATGGTGACATCAATGTTAGCACACCTGAAGCTTTATTGCCGACAATAACTATTTTACTCCTAGATGATTCTGAGGTCGATCGCCTCACCTACATTCGTTATCTTCAATCATATCCAGACCGGACTTACCACATAATAGAAGCGGAAACTGTAGAAGAAGGAATAGAAATGTGGCACTCGGAGCAACCAAATATAGCCTTGGTTGATGTAAATCAACCGGATGGAGATGGATTGGAGTTCTTAGAAGCAATTGCCACTCACTACCCTAAAGCTCAATTACCCGTAATTGTGCTAACTGGATTGAGCGATGAGCGGGTTGCAGTACGAGCAATGAAGCTAGGAGCAGCAGATTATCTGGTCAAAGGAGATATTACAGCTACCTCGTTATACGCCTGTATTAGTCAAGTTTCTGTTCGCACCACGGTACTTACTCAGCTAGAACTGAAATCGGCAATCATTAGGAATCCTGTAGTTGTTAATCCAGATACAACAGTTAGAGATGCCATTACCTTAATGAATAACCAGCGATCGCTTACCAGTGATGCCAAAAAAGCAGATAGGTCAAAAAAAGATCGTCATCAAGGAGCAAGGTCAAGCTGCGCGTTAGTAGTTGAGGATGGGCGGGTCGTAGGTATTATGACTGAGCGGGATGTAGTCTGCTTAAGTGCCCAGCAACAACCTCTCGATCGCTTGGTAATGAGTCAGATTATGACACCTTCTGTCATTACCCTACCTGAGTATGATTTTACCGATTTGTTTTCTGTAATTAACCTGCTTCAGCAGCATCAGATTCGTCACTTGCCAATTCTAGATGAGCACGAGCATCTGGTTGGATTAATTACCCACGATAGTTTGCGACAAATTTGCCAACCAACTGACCTGCTACGACTACGTCTGGTGCGCGAAGTAATGAACCGTAAGGTGATTTGTGCCACACCGAAGACATCTCTGTGGAGAATTGCCCAACTGATGAGCGATCGCCATATTAGTTCAATCGTGATTGTGGAACCTGGTACAGAATCACTGCAAAATCCGGTGGGGATGCTGAGTGAGCGAGACCTGGTTAGATTTCAGGCATTGGGTCTAAATCTAGAAAATTCCATAGCAGAGGCAGTGATGAGTAAACCGCTGCTGACAGTTAAACCAGAAGCGTCACTTTGGACTGTGCAACAGATTATGGAAGAGCACAACATCCGTCAGTTAGTGGTGAAAGGAGAACAAGGAGAGCTTATAGGCATTGTGACACAGAGCAGTTTCTTGCAAGCTATCAATCCTTGGGAAGTTAGGAAATTGATGGAAGTTTTGGAACAACGGGTAGTGCGTTTAGAGGCAGAGCGAATCAAACTACTGGAAAGTCGGACTGTTGAACTAGAAAGCTTGGTGGAAGCAAGAACTAATGCTCTCAAAGCCAAGGCAGAACGCGAAAAATTAATGATGACTGTAGCAGACCAGATTAAGTCGTCGCTGGATTTGCAGAAAATTCTTGATACAGCAGTACGAGAGATTCCCTCGCTGTTGCACTGCCATCAGGCAATGGTTTACCAATTCTATCCTCAGTCTTCTGATACTGTGGTTGCTAAGTCAATTGCTGAAGGTGAGCGATCGCTATTGGATGCAGAATTTGCCCAGATATGGGTGACACCTGAATGGATGGAGCAGTATCGCCATGGTCAGATTCGGGTAGTAAATGACGTATACGAATCAGATATAAGTTCAGATAGTCAAGAAATCCTTGTAAGTTTCGGTTTTCGTGCTACCCTGGTTGTACCAATTATAGTAGAAAAGGAACTATGGGGTCTGATTCTTGCCAGCCATGATCGTGCCTATATCTGGGAAAAAGATGGGATCGACTTACTGCAACGATTATCTGTTCACATTGCCATTGCTATCCAACAGGGAAAATCCTATGAACAAATAAAGGTTGAACTGGAAGAACGACAACGAGCAGAATCTGCCTTGAATAAGATCGAAACTCGTTACTCAACATTAGCTGCGACTGTTCCAGTGGGAATTTTTCGTACTGATATGATAGGGAACTGTACCTATGTTAACGATCGCTGGAGTCAGATTGCTGGAATCTCTGTAGAGGCAGCAACTGGATCTGGATGGCAACAGGGTCTACACCCTGACGATCAAGTTATGGTTACTACCGCCTGGAAGCAATTTATCCAAGGCAAGCATTCTGGCCAAATGGAATATCGCTTGCAACATCCTGACGGCACTGTGAAGTGGGTGTATGCACAAGCAGTGGCAGAATGGGATACAGAGGGGCAGAAAATCGGTTATGTTGGCACAATTACTGATATTAGCTGTCGTAAACAAGTTGAAGAAACCCTACGCAAAAGTGAAACTCATTTAAAAGCAGCACAAAAAATAGGTAAACTGGGGAGTTGGGAATTCAATATAACAACGGGTATAGTTGCTTGGTCTGACGAAACTTTCCGTATTTTTGGACAGTCCCCAGAAGTGAAAACTCTAACTTATGAAAATTTCCTAGAGCTTGTTCATCCTGAAGACCGCGAGAGTATAGACCGTGCAGTTCAGACTACCATAGCAACTGCTCAACCCTACAAAATCGAATATCGTATCTATCAACCAGATGGCTCTTTGGTTTATACCTCGAATCGTGGCAGACCTATGCGGGATATCTCCGGCAAAGTAACGCATCTCATAGGTACGGTACAGGATATCACAGATCACAAATTAGCTGAACAGCAGTTGCGAGAAGCAAAAGAAACTGCCGAATATGCTAATCATGCCAAGAGCGAATTTTTAGCCCTGATGAGTCACGAAATTCGTACTCCGATGAATGGTATTCTGGGACTCACTCACTTGGCTTTACAAACCGATCTTACTCACTACCAGCAAGACTATCTCACCAAAATCCAGAGTTCCGCCCGATCGTTATTGGAAATCATCAACGATATTCTGGACTTTTCCAAAATCGAAGTCGGAAAACTGGAACTGGAATCTATCCCACTTGAATTAGATGAAATTCTCAATCACATCAAAAATATTCTTGCTCTCAAAGCTGCTGAAAAAGGGTTAGAACTATTATTCCAGGTTGGGGATGAGATTCCCCAGTATTTGATTGGAGACTCACTGCGCTTAACTCAAGTGTTGATGAATCTAGCGAGCAATGCTGTCAAGTTCACCGAAACAGGTAGTGTTACTATTGGAGTTGAACTACTCACTTATAGCCAGGAAACTGTTTGCCTGAAATTTCAGGTGCAAGATACAGGAATTGGTATTAGTCCTTCTCAGATGGAAAAATTATTTCAGCCCTTTAGCCAGGTGGATGCTTTTACCAGTCGTAAGTACGGTGGTACAGGACTCGGATTGGCAATTTGCAAAGGTCTTGTCAACATCATGAGCGGAACTATTGGTGTTGAGAGCGAACTCGGTAAAGGCAGTATATTCTACTTTGAACTAGAACTGGGCTACCTCTGGGAGCCTGATGATGATTCTGATTATCCGGTATTCACTGATTCTAGAGAAAGTCAATTGTCCTACTTGGTAGAATTTGAAGCAATTCAGGGGGCTGATATTCTACTGGTAGAAGACAATGCAGTGAACCAACAAATCGCCCAAGAATTGCTGCAAAAAGTAGGGTTGAAAGTAGATTGCGCAACCAATGGAAAAGAAGCGATCGCTAAAGTTATGGAGCAGATTTACGACCTAATCTTGATGGATATTCGGATGCCGGAAATGGATGGACTAGAGGCCACTCGCCGTATCCGTTCTCTGGCAAAGGAGGACAACAGTGGAACAGAATGGTTTGCCACAGTGCCGATTATTGCTATGACAGCTAATGCTATGGATATAGATAAAACTAAAAGTTCGGCAGCAGGGATGAATTATCATCTATCCAAACCTGTTAACCCTCAAGAGTTATATGAGACTCTCCTGAAGTGGATTATTCCAACTAACAGTTCCTCTGTACCCACGAACAATATCCCTAGTCTTCTCCTAGAAAAGACTGATATTCCAGAGACTGCTCAATTATCTCTACCTGGTCTGAATGTCAATTTGGGTTTAGAGTTTACGGGTGGTAAGTGGAGTGATTATCTCGACATTCTGAGACTCTTTCAAGCTTCTCAAAAAAAGTATGACACTGAAATCCTAGCAGCACTAAACTGCGGAGATTTGAAGCAGGCGTTATATTTGGTTCACTCCCTCAAAGGATCAGCAGGTAATATTGGAGCAAATACCCTCTACAAGTCTGCTGCCTCTCTACATCAGGATCTACGAAGTGAAACTGCCGATATGGAAGTTTTATCTACCAAAGCTTTAATTTTAGCCCAACAGTTTCAGCAGGTATTAGAGAGTATTGATATACTTCTAGATAAATTCACGAGTCAGTAGTTATGTCATGTTCGGTTGAATACTTACACTTTGGAGGAAGGAAGGCAGAAGGGAAAGAAAGGTTTAAAGGAATAAGGTTTTTGGTCGCGTAAGCGGAACAGAGTTCTATTGCGCTATTATCGGGACAGGTTAATTATATCAAATCTGGGTAATGGTAATTATTGAGGAAATGAATCATAGAAGAAATCGAAACAACTACATATTAGACCGTTTTATATTTAATTATTGGACTTTGGACAAAGAGCAAAATAGTTAGTGTAATAATTACGCTAATCATATCTGGCAATGTTCCTCTGTCTCCAGTGAATTTAATCACTGAAAAATAGAAATAATTGAGAGTGATCGCCGACGGGGATGCCAACTTTTAGTTATTTTCGAGAATTTTTGTTCCCTTTTGTGATAACTTGATGACGAGTTCTTGGTGTTTTTTTATATCCTTTAATACCTCCAGAAGAATAACCTCGACGTTTGGGAGATGTAGCCATTGTTCCCAAAGTTGAAATTATTCTATAAAAGTCTCTTTGAACTAAACTGGGAGTAATTTTAACTGATTTCTTATTCTTCAAATACTGTTCCCAATGATGGGGTAAAACAACAGCTAAATTCCTTGCAGTCCATAAATTAACATAAGCAATGAGTGTTAATTTAAACCAATTTTCTTCATGTTGGACATCCGGAGTTGAATAAGCAGTCATCAACAATTTTTGTTTACCAAATCGAAACAAATGTTCCATGTCATAACGCTGTCGATCAGACTCATAGCAATCAATGCAAACCACTCAATCAGCAACCATTAGAGGGAAACAAATTCAGAGTTTAATCCGTAAGATGAAGCAGAAAATTAAGAAAATTGAACG
Organism: Okeania hirsuta; assembly: GCF_003838195.1. Classification (GTDB taxonomy): domain Bacteria; phylum Cyanobacteriota; class Cyanobacteriia; order Cyanobacteriales; family Microcoleaceae; genus Okeania; species Okeania hirsuta. Next base: position 14,991 of record NZ_RCBY01000080.1, on the reverse strand, counting down.
AGAAGGAGAGGTGATTCCTCGTGATTGTCATATCATTCGTTATCAAGTCAATAGAAATCAGAAACTGTACTATTATTATAAATTACAATCTACTTCACCGATTTTTCCTATGGCTACTGATAGTCAGAAAAAAACTAAATATAAGTATTTAGGAAAAGGGGGAAGTGAAGCTCATATTGATGCAGTTGAAAAAATGACTCGAAGGAATCTTATTGATGAGTTGGAGAGAGTTGTTCATTCCCTTCAAGAAAGTTATTTAGATATTTGTTTTGGTGGAGAAATTGAACCAGACCCATCCTATGATTTTCAGGATGATAAATAATTTCAAAAACAAAGATAATTCCAGTATGAATTCGGTCTTTAAATCTTAATTTCAGTAGTTAGTTTAAATATTACGCTAACTTTTTTTGTCCAAAGTCCAATAATTAAGTAGAGCTACTTATTAGAATTCAAAAAGAAAGATAAAATATAGCTTTTCTCACTACATTGAGAAATTATATCAAATCCGGTTAAACAGCCATAGAATGCTTAAGTTAGCAGGAGTCAGGAGTCAGGAGTCAGGAGTCAGGAGGAGAAAGAATTACAAAGATAAGCGTAGTTATGACCATTGAATAATTTTTTTATGTCCAATTAAACGGATTTGATATTATGTGTAATTAAAATAGGACTTGAGAGCAAATCTAATATCTAGGCTCCAAGAATTCTCCGTTAATAGAAGAGTTATTAGAGGTATCTTCAGGTAACCAACGACATTCTAATTTTCCTGCTTCTATTTGAGGTACTTTAATAGCAAACCCATTACCATCACCTACCAGAGAAAATCCAAAACCAACAGAAGTTCCTAGTAATACTAAAGCAACTGTTCTAAACATTTATATATCTCCACTAATATAAGTTTAATTACTTCTTATTTAAAACTACAAAGCTAAAATCAAAATTCCGCAACAATTATCGTTCTTAATATTAGCTATATAAATATTATTGGCAAGTTTATAACAGGCAACAGGCAACAGAAGACAAATAAACATAGGTGTAACTCATTAGGCTGAGAAACGCTATATCAATCTATTTCCTAACCAACCCATTTTTTGCTAATATTTAACTAGCTATCAGCTTTTAGCTATCAGCACTTCAGCTTTTAGAGCTAGAATTCAACAATTAATTATTAATTATTAATTATTACCTCTCCTTGAAAACGGATAGGATTGACTAATAATGAAAAATTTTTCTTCTCTTGGTCGATTGGATATGGCGAGAAGACCCGCTCTTGACAGAGCCGCTCCGAAGTACGCCATCCCACCCTATGGGAAGCTGCGCTAACGACCGCTTGTTTCTCCTTTAAAGGAGAGGCTTTAAACCTTAATTAGGGTTTGCTGAAAAAGTCTTATGGGTGAGGGTAGGAGACAGGAGACAGGAGACAGGAAACAGGAGACAGGAGACAGGAGACAGGAGACAGGAGACAGGAGGAACGGGGAATTTAGAGTAGGTAGGAGTAAGAATTATAAGAATGATTTCTCTGCCCAACTTTTGCCTAAAATACGCTCCTTTTTGAGCATGAAGAGCTGAAAACCAGGCACTTTTTTCGACCTCAAAAAGGCACTTGTCTTTATATGTCAATGCTTTTAGATTTAATCAGCAAGCCCTAATTATTCGGTAAAAAACCCCGTCTTATGAACGGCCGTGAAATCTCTTTTCCGTTCCGGAATGCTCCGCTCTCCTAGGGTGTCTCAAAAAGAATCTGCTGATTCCTGAGGAGCTTCTTTAACCACCGCTAATTTTAGCTTTGTAGCCCAATTTAGTTAAAATCTCCAGTAACTTTTGTTTATGTTCCCCCTGAATTTCAATTTCATTATCTTTCACAGTGCCACCCGCACCACATTGATTTTTAAGCTGTTTCAGTAAAGTTGTCAAAACTTCCTGGTTCGACTGAAACCCACTAATAATGGTAACTGTTTTTCCTTTGCGACCTTTGCGAGATGCTTGTACTTTTAAATTTTGTTGATTTGGAGGTAAGTTTGGTACTGCTCTTTCTGTTGCTGGGGAGGTAGCATTATTACCAAACTCTGAGTAAACTACGCGATCGCCTTTAGCATTCATATTAGAGGAATTATTTTTTGAACGACCCATAACTTTTAAGGAATATTATTTAGATTACTAAATCATAAGTATATCATGTATTAAGCTTAGTAGGATAAGTATTATAAAGCTTAGTTCAACAATAGGAAGGAATATAAATTTAACTAGGAAATTTGAGTAGCGATCGCCATTCAAGATTTATTTCCTCTATTTAACTAGCTATCAGTGCTTCAGCTTTTAGAGCTAGGGGTCAAAATCCCCGGTTCTTATAAGCTGGATGGTTGAGTCGGAGTTGAAATCTCCTTTTCGTTCCGGAATGCTCCGCTCTCCTAGGGTGTCTCAAAAAAAATCTGCTGATAGCTGAGGTGCTGACCGCTGAGGTGCTTCTTTAACAAAATCCATCCACAAACTGTCAAACGTGAAATACGGTTTGGCTAGAGTAGAAAAAACCGGATCGAAAAGTTCGGTCACTCTTAATACTGGAGTTGGAAAAAGTTGCTAATATGTAACTAAATACTAAACTCTATTAATTCTAGATAAGTACTATGAATAATCTTCCAAGTCATCCCTCTGAATATTCTGCCAATCAATCCAGTAGTGATAACGTATTATGGCAATATGTTCAATCTTTGAATCCAGAAACTGTAGCTCAACTTTCTAAACCAGAACCAGAAGTTGCTCAAATTATGGAACAAAATTTAAGAGGAATGTTGGGACATTTACCACCAGAGCATTTTGCCATGACTATAACTACTAGCAGAGAAAATCTTGGTCAAATGTTGGCTTCTGCGATGATGAGTGGTTACTTTTTACATCAAGCTAAACAAAGAATGGAACTTGACACATCTCTCCAAGACCTGCATTCTAGTTGAGATAGCTAAACATTTACTTGAGGTGATAAATTCTACAAACAATAGGATCAATGAAAGAGGATAGTTTGAAATCAAACGGTTAATCCAAAAAGTATTTCTGATAATTGTCCCAAAATTAGAATCATTGTACAAAATTAATATCCTCTTTCAACCACAAAATCAATGGAAATCAACTGAATTTATGACAGGTTATTAATTGTCTAAAAAAATAATTATGCTCAATCATTCTCAAGTTAAAAATCAGGAATTGACTAAAAAAATATGTTATTCAAACTTTATCTAAAATTATCCCAATTCCTACTAATTTAAAAATAGATGCTTTAATCGAAACTTTAGAGAAGCATTCTCATACTCGTCAATTAATTATTCTCCAAGATTTTCCAGACCTAGATGCACTTTCAGGAGCTTTGGCTTATAAGTTAATTGCCGAACAATATAATATTCAGTGTGATCTTGTTTATACTGGTACTCTGATATCATATCCGCTGGGGCGCGTTTGTGTAAACTCAAGGGTGAATATCTACAGGGAATTTAAGTTTTTTTATTGCCCTTAAGTATTCCTGCCTGTTCCCTGTTCCCTGTTCCCTGTTCCCTGTTCCCTGTTCCCTACCTTTGCTATACAATACCGATGCTACCGGACATGATATGAGTCATCAAGAAAATATTACACTTGTTAAATTGACTGGTTTGCCAGTCCAAAAGTAGACAGTAGAAACTTCTAAAAAAAAGGATTTATCTGTTTATCAAGGATGTGTTTTTATTGATAACCAAGGTACTACCAGTCAGCTCACTTCACTGGTGGTAAAAACTATTCCTGTAGTGGCTGTTATTGACCACCATAGTCTACAAGAAAACTTAAAGGCAGAGTTTGTAGATATTCGGCCTTCAATCAAAGCTACAGCTACTATCTTAACCCAATATATTCAAGCAGGATTACTAGAATTTGATAATAATACTATCGAACATATAAAATGTGCTACAGCTTTGATGCATGGCATCAGGTCTGATACAAATCAGTTATTACAAACAACAGATGAAGATTTTCTGGCGACGGCTTATTTAAGTCGTTTTTATGATGCAACGTTATTAAATGCGGTGCTACAATCTTCTAGGTCTCAACGGGTGATTGATATTATTGAAAGAGCTTTGTCTCATCGCTCTATATATATATAACAATGTTTCTATTTCTGGTGTTGGTTATCTTCGTGGTTTAGATCGAGATGCTATTCCTCAAGCTGCTGACTTTTTAATCACAGAAGAAAATGTTCATACTGCTGTTGTTTATGGTATTGTTCAAGATGAGGAAAAAGAACTAGAAGTAGTCACTGGATCTTTGCGAACTAATAAAATTACTCTAGATCCAGATGAGTTTATTAAAGAAGCTTTTGGAATGGATACCCAAGGACATTTTTTCGGTGGAGGGCGTTGCCAAGCAGGAGGTTTTGAAATTCCTATAGATTTTCTTTCTGGTTTTAATTTTAACAGTGAATATGCTCAAAAAAAATGGGATGTTTTTAATATTCAAGTTAAGCAAAAGCTTTTAAAATTAGTCAATCCTAACTAAATAGGCATCTCCGAAAGAGAGAGAGTAGGGAGTAGGGAGTAGGGAGTAGGGGGAAATAATTGATGATTTATGCGTATGGGATTGATTTGATTTTTGATGATCGCGCCTATGTCTAATAGAGAAATACTAAAACTATGACTACTTAATTATTAGGCGTTGGTGAAAAGAGGTATGATATTTTGTCCGGATAAGAGCGCCAACAAAAAAACTTTCTCCTTCTATTCCTTGTTTCTTCTTCTTTCTTTCCTCCTGACTCCTGACTCCTGACTCCTGACTCCTAAGTAATTAAGATTAATATCATACCTTAATTTACCAACGCCAATTATTCTTTCCATAAAGCAATTCCTCCTAATAAACCATTTACATTAGGCACTATTTTTACATTTGTTGGTAATTCAAATTCAATTTTTTTTGTATTGCCACCACCAAGATAAATATGATCGCAATTAAATAAATGTTGTAGAGTAGCGATCGCCTTTTCTAAGCGCTTATTCCACTTCTTTTTACCAATATCATCTAATGCTGCTCTTCCTAAGTGTTCCTCATAAGTGTCTTTTTTACGAAACGGATGATGACCCATTTCCAAGTTTGGCACTAGTTTTCCTTCTAGAAACAATGCTGAACCGAAACCAGTTCCTAAAGTAACTACCAACTCTACTCCTTTGCCTTCAATTGTTCCTAGTCCTTGAATATCAGCATCATTAGCAACTCGCACCGGTTTCCCCAAGCGTTCTGAAAGCACTGCTGCCAAATTCAACCCTATCCAGTCAGAATCTAAATTTGCTGCTGTTTTAATCACACCATCCATAACTACACCAGGGAAACCTACGGATATTCTGTCAAATTCTCCTTGTTCTGCTGCTAAAGAGACAATCTCTTTTAATATTGGGTCTGGTTTTGCTGGGTCTGGTGTTTCGACACGACTACGTTTTGTGATAGGTTCTCCTGTTTCATCTAAGACTATTACTTTAATCCCGCTGCCACCAATATCAACTGCTAAAGTTTGTATAGTTTTAACTTCATTCATTGCTTACGCCTTTTTTTTATGACATATTATCATCATAATTAATATTGTTTTACTCCGACAATATTTATAACCTTATCTTAATTATTTATCTAACTAAAGTCTTGCTTTAAAAACTGATTAATTTCCTGCCAAACTTTTGCCATCACATTCCCCAAAGTATGGTCAGTATCAAGTTCTATTAATTCTACCCAGGAGCGTTTGGCAACAAATTCTCGACTAGCTTGAATGGGAATCACGTTGTCATTTAAACCATGAAAAATTAAAGTTGGTAAAGTACGTTTTAATTTTTTCTCTTCATACTCGATCAAATCAACTATAAAATCATAGCTCAATAGTGAATATTTTTTTTCTCCATAATGGTATATCCAATAATCTCCCCTTTCTTGCCATTTTTGTAAATTTTCTTCTCCTAAATTTTGTTGCCAATGGGATAAAAAATTAAAGGCGGGTGCCAGTAAAATTATTGCTTTAACATGGAAATTTTGTTCTGCTAAAAAAGTAGATGTTAAACCACCAAAACTAGAGCCAATTAATATTATTGGTGTAGATTTTTTTGTGATTTCTGACTCTACTTGATGAATTTGTCTTGTTAAAGTTAGGTTGTAAAAATCATTTTGATTTAAGTCTAGAATATTAAGATTGAGGTTGATTTCTGCGAAGCGATCGCGCAAATATATAGCTTTATTAGATTTGGGACTAGAGGCAAATCCATGTAAATAAATATAAGTGTAATTATTCAGCATTTCTTTTGTTTAAAGTCAAGAATAGGCCTGGGTAATTAGTAGCTAATATTTGTCCAAATGGTATTAACTAGCTATCAGCATTTTCCGTACCGGAATCCTCCGCAAACAGCATTTCCGTACAGAAACGCTTTGAAATTTATCTTGCTAAAGTATTTTTTTCAAAACTTGTAATAATTATTTTGTAAAGTTTATTAGTAATGACTAGTAATGACTGTTTTTTTTATTCGATAATTTTGCCGACGATCGAATCAGTTTTATATATTTATATCATATTATTTTATCAATCAGGCTGGCTATAAATTATTCCAGAATTTACTTACTATAAAATACTCATACCAACCACCACTACTTCTAGTCTTTAAAGTTAATTTAACTAGCGATTTTTGAGAGATTCCCGGCGTTGCTGCATTAACTTTGACCACTGTTGTAATTGTTCGGGAGTTAGCACTTCTCTAATTTTGAGAATAGTATTAAATTGTAATTCTGCTAAATCTTTTCTCAACTGTAAAACTTCGCCATGTTTTTGCCGTAGTTGATTATCAGTATTAGTAGCAATTATCATTTGATTTAATTCTTCCTGGGCATCCCGCAAATTTTCTAAACTTTGAATAATTTGCTGTTGATGTTGCTGACGAATTGCCACAATTTTATCAGTTTGTTCTTGTGTAAGATTTAGTTGTTGAAATACACCTTCTTCTGTTGATTGTGACTCCTGTACTTTTGTTGTTTGACTAATTATTTGAGCATCATTATTATAGTTAGGAGTTGCAATAACAGAACTAATAGTTAAGGGTGTAACTAATAATCCTAATACAGCAGAAATCAAAGCTGGGGACATAAAATTTTACCTCTCAATATTTGGTTAGGTATGAATTAATATCAAATCCTTTTTTTTCAAATTATATCAAATCCGTTTAATTGGAAATAAAAAAATTCGGTGGTGGTGCATAGTAATGGTAAAGGAAGCACCAGGAGTTTGGGGGGATGGGGAGATGGGGAGTGTGGGAAATGGGGAGATGAGGAGTGTGGGAGAAATTAAAAAATATGTATCCTACCATTACCATGCAGGACTATCAAAAATTCTTCAATCGTCATAACTACGCTCATCTTTGTGATTCTCTCTCCTCCTGACTCCTGACTACTCCTTACTTAACCAATCTATAACTGTTTAACCGGTAAAGAAGGTTGACTAACTTTTTTGGCGTTGGTGATTTGAGATATGATATCATGTCCGGATAAGAGCGCGAACAAAAAACTTTCTCCTTCTACTACTCTTTCTTCTTCTTTCTTCTCTCCTGACTCGGTCTTCCCCCTCCTGGGAGGGGGAGGGGCGAGGGGTGGGTTGACTCCTAAAGAATTAAGATTAATATCATACACGCGCTTCACTAACGCCACTTTTTCTACCTAAATTGTTTCTTCCAACTTCGGTTTTACTTTTTTCTTCTTACTTCTTTTACAGCGCTTTTCAGTTGAGTAGACCACTAAACTCATTGTTAGGAGTCAGTCTTCAGGAGTAGACAGTAGTAGGAGCGAATGGCCATTCGCCCCTACAGGGTTTTGTTTGTGACGTGAGGTCAGAGATCGGCAAAAGTGCTGTAACTTACCACCTTCTTCAACGTAAAGTTACTAACTCTTCTGATGTGGAGGGGTGAATACCAATAGTGCGGTCAAAGTCTGCTTTGGTTGCACCCATATTAACAGCGATCGCCATTCCTTGGATAATTTCACCCGCATCTTTACCGACCATGTGTACTCCTAAAACACGGTCAGTATTACCCTCGACTACCAATTTCACCATTACTTTTTCATCTGCACCTGTAAAACTGTGGAACATTGGGCGAAACTTAGCGCGGTAACATTTGATAGAGTCACCAAATTTTTCTTTAGCTTCTGCTTCTGTTAGACCTACGGTAGATCCTTCTGGTTCTGAGAAGACTGCTGTGGGAATATTTTCTAGAGAAATTGCTCTAGGGATATTACCAAATTCTGTATCAGCAAAAGCACGACCTTGAGCAATAGCAACAGGAGTTAAATTTGCTTTATCTATACAGTCTCCCACTGCATAAATATTTGGTTGAGTGGTACGACAGTTTCCACTAACGGCAATTGCACCACTAACTGTTTCTACTCCAGCGTTTTCTAAGTTCAAACCTTCTAAGTTTGGTTTGCGACCAGTTGCACAGAGGAATGTATCGACAATTAAAGGTTCGGCATTTTCTCCTGTTAGGTGAACTTTTAACCCTTCTTCGACTTTCTCAATTTTTTCTACATTTGTATTGATGCGGAAGTCTACTCCATGTTTTGTCATTCCTTCTTGAATGTTGCTGCGGATGTCTTGGTCAAAACCTCGCAAAATTAAATCCCGACGAATAATTTCAGTAACTTCAGTACCGACACCATTTAAAATTCCGGCAAATTCTACACCGATATAACCGCCTCCCCAAACTGCCATTCTTTTTGGTTGTTCTTTGAGGTGGAACATTTCGCGGGAAGTAATACTATGTTCAATTCCAGGAATGTTGATTTTTTCTGCTTTCCCACCGACAGCGATTAAGATTTTATCTGCTGTGATTTTACGATCGCCTACTTCTACGGTATGGGGGTCGATAAATTTGGCATATCCTTCTATTAGTTCCACTCCTGCTTTTTCCAGGAAACTGATATGTAGTTTATTTAAACGTAGAACTTCTGTATTTACAGCATCTATTAATTTATGCCAATCAAAACTAGGTTCTACTTCACTCCAACCATAACCTACTGCATCTTGATACAAGTGGGAAAATCTGGAACCGTAAACCATGAGTTTTTTTGGGACACATCCTCTAATGACGCAAGTACCTCCTACTAAATCATTTTCAGCGATCGCTACTTTTGCTCCATAAGATGCTGCCCTTTTTGAAGATGCTAACCCACCCGATCCTGCACCTATCACAAATAGATCGTAATCGTATGCCATAATTTGATATCCTTTGATTGATATTTTAATTATTTTGTTGTTTGTCTTTTTAAATTATACCTGTTGTTGCTTCTCATGTAATTCTGTCATTAGGCAGATCGGTTAAATTAGGACAATAATTTAGAGACATCCAATTACTACTTTACAAACAGAATGTAATTTTATACGATAATTTGATATTCTTGGGTTGATATTTTTACTATTTTTTTACGGCGTTACTGATTTGAGGTATGAAATTCAACTTTGGATAAATTTTCAGCCAAAACAGTAGTGCAAATTATACCTATTTCTTTCTATTTAGTCACCGAAAAACTCCTTTCTATCTACTAACTCCTGACTCATGAGGACTGTGAAATCATACATTTATTCAGCAACGCCTTTTTTACTTCTATTTTTCTATAATAACAGTCGTTAATTTAGTTGATTTTCTCAATTACTGTAGTAGTTTGATGGTAGTTTTGTATGAATTTCATTGAAATTAGGGAGAAGGGGTAATACTTTTCATTTTTTATCTATAATTCTTGATTTTTTACAAATCATAGGACTTACGCAGTACAAGGTATTTTCGTCCGAAGCGACCCACAGGGTTTGCGCAGCAGTCCGGAACGGAAAGCAATTTCACATTCTAGTTTTTCGTACCTCATGCGTAAGTCCTGAAATCATTTATTCTACCTCAAATCAAAAAAATCTCCACATTATTTTTTAGGTTTCCTTGCTACTACCGTAGGAAATATCCTGGCATTATCCCAAATAAATTCTATATCATCAAAACCAACATTTTGTAGTTGTAATTTTGTCGTTGATGAACTTCTAAATCCTGTAATTTTCAGATTCAACATAATATCGCCAAATATGATTTTTGTAAGTAACATATCGTCTAGATTTAGTTGATTCATATCCCATTCTGAATTGGGGTCGATATTCGGGGATGGGGTTAAAAAGCTAGTTACCAATATACCTCCTGGCATTAATGCTTTGAAAAACTTTCGATATAGCTCCATAACTTTTTGATCATCAGATTCATAAATATTTAAACCATTGCTAGTCAATAGCGTAAATTCATCTTCAAAAGGCAAATTCCAACCATCTTCCTGATGAAATTCTACTTTTTCAGATAACCCATATTCTTCAGCTAATTTTTTTGCCAATTTTAAACTTTCATAATCAATATCAATTCCCACTAAACGGAAATTATCTACACCTGAAAAATCCAACTTCAACAAATCCCTCATTACCCCACAAGGTAAGGAGGCAAAAACTAAACCATCTCTCACATAATTCTGAATAACTTTACTGAAATTGACATATCTTTGTTGTGTCGCCAGGAAAGTAGGGTCTTGATCCAATAAATACTTTTCTAATTTTGTTAAACTACGACCTTCTTTATCAATACCTGTCACCCTTCCTTGATACTGATGTTCCAGAACATAGTCTGTCCAATAGCCATTCAGACCTCCATTTTGTAAATAAAATTGCCCTAAAGGAAAACCTGCTAATCCATTAAGAAGTTCTAATTGTCTAGCAACAGTAACATGGGGTTTATCTCCAGTCTGAATAATTCTTTGTTTAACCCTTTCTATGGTTTCTTCAAGAGTTTAATTTTTACTTCCATGAGAGAGAATACGTTGTTCATTAAATTCTTGAGATTGTTGAGTCATTAGCTTATTTTGATTGAATTACAATATTGATTTTATTAATTACTAAATATTTGTCAAGTTAAAAGCTTCTCCATACCCTATTTAGGTTTACGCGCTGTTACTGTGGGATATATTCTTGCGTTATCCCAAATAAATTCTATTTCATCAAACCCAACAGTTTGTAATTGTAATTTTGTTGTTGATGAACTCCTAAAGGCTGTAAATTTAACATTCAATATATCAAAAAATATAATTTTTGAAAGCAATAAATCTTCTGAATTAATCTGACTCATATCCCATTCTGAATTGGGGTCAATATTTGGGGATGGGGTTAAAAAGCTAGTTACTAATATACCTCCTGGCATTAATGCTTTGAAAAACTGTCGATATAACTCCGTTACTTTTTCATCATCAGGTTCATAAACATTTAAACCATTGCTAGTCAATAGTGTAAATTCATCTTCAAAAGGCAAATTCCAAGCATCTTCCTGATGAAATTCTACTTTTTCTGATAAATCATATTCTTCAGCTAATTTTTTTGCTAATTCTAAACTTTCATAGTCAATATCAATTCCCACTAAACGAAAATTTTCTACTCCGGTAAAATCCAACTTCAACAAATCCCTCATTACTCCACAAGGCAAGGAAGCAAAAACTATATCCTCTTGCACACAATTCTGAATAGCTTTACCAAAATTGACATATCTTTGTTGTGTAGGAAAGGAGTTTTTATCTAGCAAAAATTTTTCTAATTCTGTTAAACTACGACCTTCAGCATCAATACCAGTAATTCTTCCTTGAAATTGGTGTTCCACTACATAATCTGTCCAATAGCCATTCAGACCTCCATTTTGTAATAAAAATTGTCCTAAAGGAAAACCTGCTAATTCATTAAGAAATTCTAATTGTCTGGCAACAGTAACATGGGGTTTATCTCCAGTTTTGATAATTCTTTGTTTAACCCTTTCTATGGTTTCTTCAATACTTTCATTTTCATTTCCATGAGAGAGGATATGTTGTTCATTAAATTCTTGAGATTGTTTAGTTATTGACTTATCTTTCATTAAATTATGCTGTTTAACTATAACTTTTTTCGGGGAAGCGATCGCCTCCCCAAAATTAATATTTTCAACACTTATGACAGACAAAATATAACCCACTAATATTTTGAGTAGGAATATAATTATCAACCTCACAACACAGTTGTTTCATTAACCCTGCTTCTAACATTTCTTCATGGATTTTTTTCCATCCACTCTCCTGATTTTCAAACCAATGTTGGCGGTAGGAAAAACAAAGTAATCCTGCTGATTTTGTCACCCGAATTATTTCCGGCAAACTCTCCGATGGCGCATTTCCAGGAGAACATAAAGTTCCTGCGCTAATTACAATATCAAAGGTATTATCAGCATAGGGAATTTCCGGAAGAATAGACTGTTTAAGTTCTTTATATAATCCCTTACTTTTAGCAGATTCTAACATTCCTGGTGACATATCTATTCCATAAAAGAAACCTTTTACCCCCATTTCTCTCAAAATACGACCTTGGTCTCCAGTACCACACCCTAAATCTAGAATAGCTAAGTTAGAAGAGTTACCAATATATTGATGTAAAAGTTGGCAGCATTTTTTGGCAGCATAAGTACCACCCTCAAAAATTTCATGGTTTTGGTCATACTATTCTATTAACGGTTGATATTGACCTGTTTTTTCTACCTCTTGGGAATTAGTTGTATACTCTGAAAACCACTGTCTTTGATTGGATTTTGATTGTTCCATAAAATAAATTACCGAATAATTGATAATGAATAATTTTTGCTTAAACTTCTTTATTTTTCAGTATAAAAAATTCCTAAATTTGCCTTTTAGTCAATCTTTTTCTGGAAGACAAGAGGTAATTATCACTCATCAGTTAACAGTTAATATTTTTAGTATTGCTTTTAATACCATGTCCGTTTAATTAGAGCTTGCTGATTAAATCTAAAAGCATTGACAAATAAAGACAAGTGGTTTTTTTAGGTCAAAAAAAGTGCCTGGTTTTCAGCTCTTCATGCTCAAAAAGGAGCGCATTTTAGGCAAAAGTTGGGCAGAACAATCTTGGGACAAAACGCCCGCTCCTACCTCCTCGCTCATTCCCTTTCTCCCCTCCGGTGGAGGGGAAGTCAGGAGTCAGGAGTCAGGAGTCAGGATAAATGGGAATTATAGAGGAGATAGTAGGAAGAATCGTTCCTTGATTTTTCTGTCCAACTCTTGACCAAAATCCTAAATTTTTGAACCATTACCACCTAAAACCTCGCACTTTTTGATACTTAAAAAGGCTAAAAACTTTATATTTAAAGACTTTTAGACTTAATCAGCAAGTGTTAATTAAATCAATTCAAGACTATGAAATAAACAATTTCATTTCTCTATTCCCTATTCCCTATTCCCTGACTTCTGCAAGAAGTCTAATTACTTTTTTCGTTGATCAAATTCCGAGTAAAAAATTTACGCATAAATACTTGCTTGATTGATTACTCAATCACGGCAGCTATGATTTTCTCCTAAATTCTATCTCCTGACTCCTGACTCCTGAGTCCTTATTCTCAGACAATGAAACTTAGAATAAAGCATTTTTTTCACAGATACTCCACCTAGTAAATGTCTTTCCACCACTGCCGAAACCTCATCAATATGAACATGACTATACCAAACTTCCTCCGGCAAAACTAAAACCATCGGACCATTGCCACATTGCCCTAAACATCCACTTTTTTCTACTTGAATATTAGGAACTTCAGACGACTCAAAAGCAGCTAATACTTTTGCCGAACCTTGTTTCCGACAAGTACGATTTTGACAGACTAATAAACGTCTATCAACTTGACTATTTTCCACCATAATTTCTCCCGGTTATACTTCATCCGGCAATAAATTTTTAGCAGCTAACCATTCACTATTAAATAATTTTGATTGATAACGAGCGCCACTATCACATAATACAGTCACAATAGTATGACCAGAACCCATTTCTTTTGCTAAAGCTATTGCTGCACCAACATTAATTCCGACAGAACCACCCATAAATAAACCGTCTTTTCTTAACAGTTGATAAACCACTTTTACCGCTTCTTGATCATCAACTCGAATCGCATCATCTATCGGCACATTTTCCATATTTTTCGTTACCCGACTATTACCAATACCCTCAGTAATAGAATTACCCTCGCTAGAAATTTCCCCAGTTTTCACATAACTATAAAGACCGCTTCCCATAGGGTCTGCTAAAACAGTTTTAATTTGCGGATTTTTTTCTTTTAAAAATAATGACACACCAGCAAAAGTTCCACCCGTACCAGTAGCAGCTACCCAACCATCTACTTTTCCATCAGTTTGTTCCCAAATTTCCGGTCCGGTTGTTTCATAATGAGCAATTCTATTTGCCAAATTATCAAACTGATTTGCCCAGATAGCATTTTCCATTTCCGATGCTAATCTACCTGACATTTTTACATAGTTATTTGGGTCTTTATAGGGAACTGCTGGAACAGGTCTAACTTCCGCACCTAAAGTTCTCAAAGCATCCATTTTTTCAATAGATTGAGTTTCGGGAATAATAATTAAACACTTATAACCTTTAGCATTACAAATATGTGCTAAACCAATTCCTGTATTACCAGCAGTTCCTTCCACAACTGTTCCCCCAGGTTTCAGTAAACCTTTTTCTTCTGCATCTTTAATAATATAAAGAGCAGCTCGGTCCTTCACCGAACCCCCTGGATTAAGAAATTCTGCTTTGCCTAAAATTTCACATCCAGTTTCTTCACTGAAGCTATTTAATCTAATTAATGGAGTATTGCCAACTGTACCGATAAAACCTTGTTTAATATCCATTTTTTGACCAATATTTTATTTACAAAATATTATTTTACCAAACTTTGCTCATCTTTAAAACAAATCCAGGCAATACTGAGTCCCCACTTACAGTATCAGGATTTTCTAAACATTCTGTAAGCATTCCTGGGCGATAGATATAAACTTTTCTCTCTTTTCTATCAATTAACCAACCTAATTTTACTCCCGGTTCTTCCATATATTCTGCCATTTTTGCTTGGAGAGTTTTCAGATTATCTGAAG
>NZ_RCBY01000008.1 GCF_003838195.1 Okeania hirsuta | reverse complement strand
ACTTTGTTGACGGGGACTTAGAAACCCCGTCCGTCTACACGGCGGGGTAGTTCATGACTACTTACTATGACGATAGCAATTCACCTCAACAAAAGACCATTGTTAGAGATGATGATCTAGGAAATCAAGATAGTCTACCTGGAAGGGTTAAGATTGTAGACTACGCTCCAAAAAATCCTCCTAACAATATGGTTGGAACCTTTACCCCACCAACTATAGTGGTATCTCCTAGTGAAAAAGAAGGAGACGATTTTTTTAGACCTAACTCCATTAATCTAGACCTTACCAATGATTTACCAGTAAATGTTCAATTGGCGGGAGATTTACCACAAACAAAAGAAAATTTAGAGAGTGTATCTCAATACACTAACATTCATTATCATGGCTTCAACGTATCGCCTTTACTGGGAGCTGATGATGTTTTGGTGGATGTTCCCTCTAATGTGACACCGAAACCAATAGATGTCCCATCTCGATCTGAAGACGAAATAGAACTGAATGGAACCGCAAGTAGTGACGATGTAAAAGTCACTTATAATGTATTTAGTGATAACAGATATAAGTTAATACCAGTCCCCCCACTTGGTGAAACAACACCTGATTCAAGCAGTGGTTCAGAAGGGGATCTTCCTGGTGGTTATTATGACGGTGATGATCCAGCCGCTCCTAAATATGGTGGTCCGACAACTGAGTACAAGATGGATGTCAAGATTCCATACGTCCATCAGTCAGGACTATTTTGGTATCACTCCCACGCCCACTCACTGAGCGATAATCAGGTTCGGGCTGGTTTGTCGGGTGGAATTATTATTAAGGGGAGCGATCAGTATTACGAAATTCTCAGTTCCGAAAAGGGAATTAAAGTTGCAACAGGAACTCCATCAACACCACTCAAAGAACCTGAAAAGTTTTCTGTAAATCAAAAGGTAATGATGTTCAAGGATTTTAATGATGTTCTAGCCGGAGGGAGTGCTGATTGTTTCACTCTTAATGGTCAAGTAAACCCCAGCATAACTATTAAGCCAGGAGAGGTTCAGTTATGGCGCATTGCTAATGTTGGTGCGGATCAGTACATGAACATTGCTCTGGAAGAAGCAGATATAAGTAAACCTGCTTTTGCTCGCCCCAACAAAAAACCAAATTTTTATATCTTGGCGCGGGATGCTGATTTTGTTGAACAGGTAGTACCAACTGACTCAGTTCTATTGCCACCTGCTAGCCGGGTAGAGGTTCTTGTTGTAGGAGGTAATACAGTAAGTGGAAACAAGACCTATAATCTGGTTTCTGACCTTACCACTGGCTTGACCGAAGGGGAAAAGTGGGTGGGAGAAGAAGGTGGTCAGCTCAAAAGCTACTTGTTAGCAACTGTTGAGGTAGACGGGGAAGAACCAGTATGCTATGAAGACAAAAATCAGAGAAAACTTGGTTTGACAATTGGGAGCATAAGTTGTACTCAAGATCAAGAAGAGTTATATGCTTACATTGAAAAACAGACCCCAACAACTCAGACTGGAAGAGATGGCGATCCTGATGTAGACAAGATATTGCCTGACCCTGAAATACTCTTCGATGGCTACTATGAAGATAATGATTATACCATAAAAGAATGCGAAAGCAGGACAGAAGATTTTGTCAACAATAGTTGCCTAACTCCATCGACTTTGTATAGCGATCCACTTACCAAGAAACGTTACTTCTATTTCAGCCAAAGCTTTCCAAAGTTTTTTCTTAAAGGATTTGAGAAAAAACAAACAGCAAGTAAAACAGACCTTGAAATCCAAGAACTATATGATGGAAACCGAATAGATAAAATTTCCCGAATAGGAGACCTAGAAGAATGGCACTTGGTCAATGTCACTCCTGCAACCCACGTTTTCCACATACACCAGCTTGATTTCGTAGTTACTGAGGTTACTCTAAATCAAGATCCATGTAAAGGTATTGAGGCTCAAAAATGCACCTACAATAACTACGAAGTAGGGACTTATAAAGGAGAAACAAAAGATCCAGAATATAAAGGGTGTACAAAAAACGATGGTGATAATACATTCACTTGTCCTCTACTACCCCAAGGATATCGAGATGTAATTAACTTACCTCCTTCCAGCACAACTACAGTCCGTATTCCGTTTGTCAATCCCTTCATTACTGGTCCATTTGTCTATCACTGCCATATACTATTCCACGAAGATCGCGGTATGATGAATAATCTGAAAGTGGTAAATACAAAAGGGTATGGAGGAGAAGAGGTGATACCACAATTACAACAGATATCAGGACGCTAAAGATGAGGAGTATGTCGAGAGTTGTCTAGATTTTTAGAAGATGATTCTTAACCTTCAAACCTTCAAAGACTAAACTATTGTAGGGACTTTCTACAGAAAATCTCTACGTTTTTTTTCCGGTTGTATTAAAATAATACCAATTTAAAACCCACATTCCGCAATCGTACAGATTTAATATCTCGCACGTTTATTTGGATTCTAGAAAATGGAAAACTTCACTACTCTCAAGCTCAACTTATATCATGTCCGGATAATCAGTGATAAAAAACCTTTTTCCCTTCTAACCTTTTCTTCCCTTCTGCCTCCTGCCTCCTGCCTCCTGCCTTCTGCCTTCCCGACTCCAAAGTGTAAGTATTCAACCGGACATGATATTACAGCGGTTTTCATTTGGGTAAACCACAGTAAAGACGCTCCATGGAACGTCCCTACAAGGTTTTGCTTATGAAGATGTGGTTCATCAATTTGAAAAGCGCTGTAATGCTGCCAAAAAAGCTATAAGACCGCTTTGGGAATTAAGTCGCTTTTCAAAGCGTTATACCAATTTGATAAATTTTTGCTACAAATATCTAGGGTATTTATTAGGAGTCAGGAGTCAGGAGTCAGAATGAATGGCTTTAATACTATTTTTAGGGCGTAAATTATCTTTTTTGTCAAAGGGACATCTCCTGCAAAGTCTTTTTATTAGCCTTACTATTCGTAACATTCTTTTTTCAAATTGGTATTATATTTATCCACATCGATATCAATAAAAAACAATAAAACCCCCTATGAACTTTAGGGGGTTGATAAAAAACTAATACAAAATTCAGAACAATCTAAAATCACCAACCATCGCCAAAACTACTTAATCGCAGGCGATCGCTTCACCAACTCAGACTCACTCTTCAACGCCACTTCTCCAGATTCTATCAACGTTGGCACAGAATCTCGCAACCGCGCTGTCAACTGTACTGTCGTCGCATCATAAATCTGAGTCACAATCTTGGGATAGAAACCAATACCAATAATTGGCACTAACAAACAACCGATAATAAACACCTCGCGGGGTTCGGCATCCTTGAGAACTTCATGTTCTACCAACTCCTTATTCTCAGGACCGTATAAAATCTCCCGCAACATTGACAACAGATAAATTGGAGTCAAAATCACTCCCACTGCAGCCAAGAATATTACCAACACCTTGAAAGTTGGATTATAAGCATCACTGGTGGCAAAACCAATAAATATCATCACCTCTGCCACAAATCCACTCATTCCAGGTAATGCTAAAGAAGCCATCGAACAAGTCGTCCACATCGCGAACACTTTCTTCATCTTTTGACCGACACCACCCATTTCATCCAATATTAAAGTATGGGTACGGTCATAAGTAGCTCCCACTAAGAAGAATAAACTCGCCCCGATCAAACCGTGGGAAATCATTTGTAGTACAGCTCCACTCATACCAATATTGGTAAATGAAGCCATACCAATCAACACAAAACCCATGTGAGAAATTGAAGAATAAGCAATTTTCCGCTTCAAATTTCGTTGAGCAAAGGAAGTCAAAGCGGCATAGACAATATTCACAACCCCCAAAATTACCAATATAGGAGCAAACACTGCATGAGCATCAGGTAACATTCCTGCATTCATCCGCAACAGAGCGTAACCACCCATTTTCAACAGAATTCCTGCCAGCAACATATGAGCGGGTGCAGTTGCTTCCCCGTGAGCATCAGGCAACCAGGTATGTAATGGAAAAATTGGCAATTTTACAGCATAGGCAATTAAAAATGCTCCATATAACCATAGTTGTAGATTCAGAGCGTAATCTTTCGCAGCGACCGCACTCATATCAAAGGTAACAGTATCGCCATAAAACGCCATGGTTAACGCTGCTATCAAAATAAATAGCGAACCACCTGCGGTATAAAGAATAAACTTAGTTGCTGCATACAACCGCTTTTTACCACCCCAGATGGAAAGAATTAGGTAAACTGGTACTAACTCTAATTCCCAAACTAGGAAAAATAGCAACATATCCTGCACAGCAAACACAGCTATCTGACCGCCGTACATTAACAACATCAAGAAATAAAACAGCTTTGGCTTAAAAGTTACAGGCCACGCTGCCATAATTGCCAGAGTTGTGATGAAACCAGTCAGGATAATTAATGGCATGGATAAACCATCAGCTCCCACTGACCAATTTAAGTCTAATTGCGGCACCCAAGCATAACTTTCTACCAGTTGGAGGTCTGGGTTACTCGTGTCATATCCAGTACAGAAGGCAGTAGTGATAATAGTAAAATCAATTAATCCAACAATTAGGGCGTACCACCGTACTGTTTTGCCGTCTTTATCCGGAATAATCGGAATTAGCAACGATGCAACTACTGGAAATAGGATGATTATAGTTAACCAAGGAAAATTAGCCATAAATATCAAATCTCACTTTTAAAATGTTTGAAGAAGGAAGAAGTAAGAAGGAAGAAGGAAGAAGAAAAAATACTACTCGCAATTCTTAATTTTCTGTTCCCTGTTCCTTCAGGGCTGTTTCATTCTAAATTTTTGCGTTTCTCTCAAAGCCTGACGGGGAGACAGTTATGGGCATTTCTACTTCTTTGGGTGGAAAGCCAACTTTTAATCGTAAATTAAAAGCCTCCATCCCCGCTTCTCCGTGTCTATCGAGGGTGAAACAGCACTGCCTGTTCCCTGTTCCCTCTAAACTCCAGAGAAAACAACGAAGCCTAAAACTGCCACAAATACAATTAGGGCATAGAACTGAGCGCGACCATTTTCTAAATATTTCAAACCTTCCCCACTCAACAAAGTAATAAAACCTGTTAAGTTAACAGCTCCATCAACTACTTTGTAATCTACTTCCAACACTTGACGTGCTAGACGACGACTACCTCTAACAAATAGCTTGTCGTTGAGGTCGTCTAGATACCACTTGTTGAGAGAGAAGTTGTAAAGAGGTTTGATTTTTTCAGCGATCGCACTAGGGTCAATTTTACGACTCAAGTACATCAGGGAAGCAAAGGTAATGCCAATTAAAGCAATACCAACAGAGTTACCTGCCATAATCAAAAATTCAGTCAGGTCAAACTCAGCTAATTCCTCTAGCACCTCTGCCAAAGATTCTCCTGGTGCATAAATAAACTGCTCAAAATAATTAGCAAAAGGCGTTCCTAACAAACCAATAATCATTGAAGGAATCGCTAAAACCATCAATGGTAAAGTCATGCTAATAGGAGACTCATGGGGAGAGTCACTATGATGACCGTGGTCGTGGTCGTGGTCATGGTCATCATGGCCGTGTTCTAATTCTTTCGGGTCCATTGCACCAGGTCCGAAAGCTACCGCTGGGGTCATCTCGACCTTGTCACCTGTAGAGTTTGCAGCCATTAATTGCTGTTTAATCTGCTCATCATTACCCCGGAACTCTCCCTCAAAAGTGGAGAAATACATCCGGAACATATAAAAAGCAGTCATTCCAGCAGTTGCCCAACCGATCAACCATAAAGCGGGGTTTGCTCCAAAAGCACTGCCCAGAATTTCATCCTTTGACCAAAAACCAGCAAAAGGAGGGATACCACAAATTGCCAGAGTACCAATTAAAAAGCAAGCAGAGGTAACAGGCATATATTTCCGCAGTCCACCCATTAACCGCATATCTTGCGCCAAAACTGGGTTATGACCGACAACAGCTTCCATACCATGAATAACTGAACCGGAACACAAAAACAACATGGCTTTGAAATAAGCGTGGGTCATTAGGTGAAATAGTCCGGCGCTATAAGCTCCCACACCCATTGCCATGACCATATATCCCAATTGGGAAATAGTGGAATAGGCAAGACCTTTTTTAATGTCATTTTGAGTAATGGCGATCGTTGCTCCTAGAAAAGCCGTGAAAGCTCCTGTCCAAGCAATAATGTTCATTACTATTGGCAGATGTTCAAATACTGGATACATCCGCGCAACTAGGAAAACTCCAGCAGCTACCATTGTCGCAGCATGGATTAAAGCAGAAATTGGTGTAGGACCTTCCATGGCATCTGGTAGCCAGACGTGCAATGGGAATTGAGCCGACTTGGCCGCAGGTCCTAAAAAGACTAAAACACCAAACAGAGTAGCTAAACCAGCACTCAGAGCGCCTGTTTCTACCAGTTGTTCTAGGCGAACGCCCATTACCTCAAATTCAAAGCTACCAGTCGCCCAGTAAATTCCGAGCATCCCTAGTAGCAGACCAAAGTCACCGACGCGGTTGGTAACGAAAGCTTTTTGACAAGCATCTGCTGCTGCTTTCCGGTCGTACCAGAAACCTATTAGTAGGTAGGAAGATACACCCACGAGTTCCCAAAAGATATAGACCTGGACCAGGTTTGGAGAGACCACTAGACCTAACATTGAGGAGCTAAATAAGCTCAGATAGGCATAAAAGCGTACATAACCTGCGTCGTGAGCCATGTAACCATCTGTATAGACCATTACCAAAAAGGCAACAGTAGTTACAATGACTAACATTAGGGCAGTCAGATGGTCGATGGTATAGCCCATACTGAGTTTAAAGTCACCTGCTGCTGCCCACTCAAACATTTGAGTATAGGTTTCATGGCCATTAATTTGACTCCAGAGGATGCCAAAGGAGAGAACCATTGCAGTTCCCAACAGGGAGACAATGAATATTGCAGATCCCCGTCGCAAATTACTGGTGGCTTGACTATAGGATATTAGTCCCAGGCCAACTACCATTGCTCCAAGTAGGGGCAATAATGGAATCAGCCAGGCATATTGATAAAGTGCTTCCATAATTTATGGTTACTTTATAATTCTTAATTAAGTAGACAAAACTAATAAGCATTCTTACACAGACTTTCCTGGGATCAAAACTAAAGATCAATTTTTTTAATGGTTATGCAGGGATAAAAGTCAAAAGTCAAAATTAAATAGTCAAAAGTTTATATACTTTAGAGTTAAATTTTGGAAATCTTTTAAATAGCACTTTTTTTGAGGAAAGTCAAAAAAACTGAGGATGAATTTGATGAATATTCACACAATTTCCTCATTCACGACTTTAATTAGTAGTCTATACAAAGTGGAAATTTTAATTTTTTTTCAGTATAATTGCTTAAGCCATTTTACCTGTGAAAGCTAGTGTTTAATTTTGGATTAAACATATTACTTTTAATATCATGTCCGGTAGCATCGGAGCGTGTATAGAATTAAGTTTCAATTGAAAGAAACCCTTTCCTAGGTCATGCTACGCAAACAGTATAGCAGTATAGCTGCCCTCTGCCTTCCTTCCACCAAAGTATAAGTATTCAAGCGGACATGATATAACTTGATGTTGTGATAAATTCTGCATCATAGTGCAGTTTTAGTGTAGGTATTAATCACAATCAATATATAGCACTACGTCTTTTGGCATTTGACAATAAACTTTAAACTTTGGTGGGAATAGTGAACAGAGGAATGTCAACAGCGTATTTGCGTAGCGCTATAGTTGTAGGTACATAAAAATATATGCTAAAATTTTATCATTGTTATAGATAAGTGATAAATGTATCAGGCATATAAGTATAGAATATATCCAACATCAGAACAGCAATTGGCTTTAGCAAAGAGCTTTGGTTGTTGTAGATGGTTTTGGAACTATTCACTAAATTTATGCCATGAAACCTACAAAAACACTGGAAAAAGTCTCAGTAGAGCTGCTATTCAAAAAATGCTTCCTCAACTTAAAAAAGAGCATGAATGGCTAAAAACAGATACTTATTCTCAGTGTCTCCAAGTAGTAGCATTAAACTTGTCTACAGCTTACAAAAACTTCTTTGATAGACAGGCGAAGTTACCAAAATTTAAGTCTAAAAAAGGTAGACAATCTATTACTTATCCTCAAAATGTAGAATTTCAGGATAACTATATCAAACTACCTAAAATTGGATTAGTTTATTATCGTCGCCATAGAGATTTTTCAGGGGAAATCAAGACTGTAACTGTTTCTGTGAATCCAGATGGTAAATATTTTGTTTCTGTTTTAGTTGAAGATGATCTAGTGAATCCTGAAAAACTAGCAGAAGGAAAAGCAATAGGAATTGATTTAGGATTAACTCATTTTTGTATAACATCAGATGGTTCAAAATATCAAAATCCTAAAAATATTGCTAAATATACTCTTAATCTCAAACGGAAGCAGCAGAAATTAGCTCGTAAACAAAAAGGAAGTAATACACGAAATAAAGCACGCATAAAAATAGCTAAATTACAGGGTAAAATAGCTAGATGCCGCGAAGATTTTCTACACAAGCTATCCCGCGCGGCAGTCGCTACAACGGGGGGAACCCCCGCAACGCGCTGCCTTAAGATAGTCAACGAAAACCAAGTAATTGCAGTGGAAAATCTGGCTATAAAAAAGCGGTGTGACCCAACCTCAGCGAAAGACGCACTTGGTAGCGCACCAAGACACAATAATTTAGCTGCATCTATTGGTGATGGTGCTTGGGGAATGTTTGAAACAATGCTTAGTTATAAGGCAGAAAGAGAGGGAAGAATTTATATAGAAGTCGATCGTTTTTTGCCTTATTCACAAACTTGTAATATTTGTTTAAATCAAGTTGGTAGTTTGTCTCTGAATGTGAAAAATTGGACTTGCGAGCATTGTCATACAACCCATAATAGAGAAATTAATGCTGCAATCAATATCAAAAATGAAGCCTTGCGGATATTGCGAGTGCGTAATTTGCCGTTGCACGACAAATGTCAAATGCACTCAAAACAGGAGTTAGGAATTAGCTCTACTGCCAATCTGAGGGAATGTAAGTCACCTGGCAAAACATCAGTTTTGTTAGATGCTATTCCCAGCGAAGATGGAAACCTATCCTATAGCAATAGCTATAGCATTGGGTAGTTCACACTTCTATCCTTTAACCTGGGCAAAATGTTTAGCAAATTTCCCCTGAAAACAGTCCTCATTGTCCCTTTTGTTCTACAAATCTTTGGTGCTGTGGGATTAGTGGGATATTTTTCTTTGATCAATGGGCGACAAACCGTTGATAACCTTGCTAACCAGTTAACCCAAAAAATTAGCAGTGGTATTGAACAGCACGTTTTAGGATATCTAAATAAATCTCATCAAGTTTTAAGAGTAACCAATTATGCCATAGAAAGTGAAAATTTGGATGTTGATGATTTTGCTGGTCTGAGACTTTACTTTTGGCAAGTGGTAAAAGAAAAAGATTTAGAGGATTATGTTTTCTTGGGCAATGAAGAAGGAGAATTTATCGGGGTTGAACGTTTAGAAGATGGAGATATTCTTTTTAAAATTCGTAACATCGCAACTCAACCTATTCGGGAAACTTACTTACTTAATAATGAGGGTAACATCAGCGAATATTTAAAAGGAAAAGCTTACGATCCTCGCGATCGCCCATGGTATAAAGCAGCAAAGCAGTTAGGTGAACCAACCTGGAGTCCAATTTTTGCCTCCTTTTCCCGTGAAAATACTTCCTTAGACATATCAGCAGTCAGACCTATTTTCAACTCAAGTGGGCAGTTTGTGGGAGTTCTTTCAAATAAAACAACCCTCGTGCAGGTCACAAATTTCCTGAGTAACTTATATATCAGCGCTAGTGGACAGAGTTTTATTATGGAGCGGTCGGGAGATTTAGTAGTTAGTTCTCAAATTCAGACACCATTTATTATTACTGAAGAGGACAAAAAGCGCAAGATCCAACGTCTACCTGCGATCGAAAGTAATAACCCCACAATAAGTGCAACTGTCGAGCAACTGCAACAACATTTTGGTGATTTAAAAAAAATTAATAGCGATCAACAACTTAAATTTCTAATTGATGGAGCTTGGTACTATACCAGAGTCATGCCAATTAAAGATGGTAAAGGTATTGATTGGTTAGTGGTTGTGGTCGTTCCTGAAAATGACTTCATGGCACAAATCAACGCCAACACCAAGACTACTATTTTATTAAGTTTTGGTGCTTTGACTATAGCTATATTGGTAGGAATAGTCACTACTCACTGGGTTACTCAACCGATTTTACAAATTAATTCTGCTGCGAAAAAAATTGCTGAAGGTCAATGGGAAAACACCCTCAATATTCATCGTCGTGACGAAGTAGGTGAACTCGCCAACTCTTTTAATCTGATGGCTAACCAACTCAAAAATTCCTTTGAAACCTTAGAGGCAAAAAATGAACAACTCAAACAACTAGACCGCCTCAAAGACGAATTTTTAGCTAACACCTCTCACGAACTCCGTACCCCACTTAATGGGATTATTGGTATTGGCGAATTTCTTTTAGAAGGAGATAAATCCCAGCTAAATTCACTTACTAGATCTAACTTAAGCATGATAGTTTCTAGTGCTCGTCGTCTATCTAATCTTGTCAACGATATTCTTGACTTCTCTAAAATCAGACACCATACATTAGAATTACAAATTAGAGCTATTAATATTTATGGGGTAGTAGAGACAGTAGTTAGCTTAAATAAATTTGTGGTCAGCAAAAATAAACATCTACAGTTAGTTAATAACATTCCTAAAGACTTACCCCCCGTCCGTGCTGATGAAAATCGTTTACAACAAATTCTCTATAACTTAATTGGCAATGCTATTAAATTTACGGAGTCTGGTCAAGTCGAAATTTGGGCAGAAGTAATTAGTCGCAATTCTAGAAACCCCCATCAGCAAATTCTAGCCCCAGAATACTCCAGTCAAAATATAGAACCATCTCCACAACTGACGATCGCCGTCTCGGATACTGGTATCGGTATTCCTGGCGATCGACTAGACCGCATCTTTAACTCTTTTGAACAAGCAGAAGGTTCCACAGCTAGAAAATATGGGGGTACAGGTTTAGGGTTAGCAGTCACGAAACAATTAGTCGAACTCCACGGCGGTCATATCTGGGTGGAGTCTGAAGTTGGTGTTGGTTCCCGATTTTACTTTACCCTACCAATTTCACAAGAATCTGTAGCAGAAACCTCCATTATTTCCACCGTCAATAGTATTCGTTATTTTGTAGATCTAGTAGAAAAACCTCAAGAAATTACTCCTCTTAAGACTGATATTGCTAATAGTAACTTTCAAATTTTAATTGTTGATGATGAACCTATAAACATTCAAGTTTTAAGTAACTACTTAAAAGCCAATAACTATCAAGTTACTCAAGCATTAAATGGAAAAGAAGCTTTAGCTGCTTTAGATACTAATCAGAATATCGATCTGATTTTGCTAGATGTGATGATGCCTCAGATATCTGGTTATGAAGTCTGCGCTAAAATTAGGGAAAAATATCCTGCCCAAAGTTTACCGATTCTAATGTTAACTGCTAAAAATCAAGTCGCCGATTTAGTCATGGGTTTCCAATTTGGTGCTAATGATTATCTAACTAAACCTTTTGCTAAAGATGAATTATTAGCTCGGATTAAAACTCACATTCAATTATCAAAAATTACTAATTCCTATGAACGTTTTGTCCCTCACGAATATGTAAAATTACTATCAAAAGAAAATATTCTTGATGTGAAATTAGGGGATCGTGTGAGTAAGGAAATGGCAATTTTATTTTCTGATATTCGCTCTTTCACTACTATATCTGAAAACATGACACCTCAAGAAACTTTTGCTTTTGTCAATGGTTATTTACAAGAAGTTTCCCCAGAAATTCGCGACCGGAATGGTTTAATTATTAAGTTTATGGGAGATGGCATTATGGCAGTATTTCCTGATGGCACTGATGATGCTGTGCAAGCTGCTATTGGTAAACTTCGGAAATTACAAGAATATAATCAGATTCAACAAGCAGAAGGTTTACCCCCAATTCAGGTAGGAATTGGCATCCATGTAGGTTTTATCATGGTTGGTATTGTGGGAGAGCCAAATCGAATGTCAGGAGATGCACTTTCCGATCATGTGAATTTGACAGCTCGTTTGGAAAGTTTAACTAAATATTACGGAGTTTCTTTATTAATTTCTGAATCAGCTTTTCAGGGTTTGAAAGATACAGAAAAATATCAAATTAGATTTTTAGACCGTGCATCTGTAAAAGGTAGACATAAAGCTATTAATGTTTATGAAGTTCTAGATGGAGAAATTGATTATGTACGAGAATTAAAATTAAAAACTCAAGCAGATTTTGCATTGGGTATAGAGTTTTATCGTTTAGGAGATTTTGTTACTGCCAAATATTATTTTGAGAAAGTATTAGCCGTTAATTATTCAGATAAAACAGCTCAACTTTATCTAGAAAGAATTGATAAATTAACTGTAACTGGTGTGCCCAAAAACTGGGATGGGGTTTGGGCATTTACTCAGAAGTAAAGGGAGTAGGGAGTAGGGAGTAGGGAGTAGGGGGAGCGGGGGAGTAGGGAAATAATTTTTGGGCTACCCTCCTGCCCAAAATGCGCACCTTTTTGAGCATAAAGAGTTGAAAGCTAGGTATTTTTTCCAGATATAAAAAGGCTAAAACTTTTATCTATAAATGCTTTGAGATTTAATCAGCAAGCCCTAATTAGGGTTTGCGTATGGAAAGTCTTTTAGTAGGGGTAGGAGACAGGATACAGGAAACAGAAGACAGGAGTTAGGGGAATGCGAGGAGGTAGGAGCTAAGTTTTGTCAGAATGATTTTTCTGCCCAAATCTTGACCAAAATCCGCTCATTTTTGAACCATTATATAATGTTCGGTTGAATACTTACACTTTGGAGGAAGGAAGGCAGAAGGCAGAAGGCAGAAGGGAAGAAAAGGTTGAAAGGGATAAATTTTTTTTATAACTGATTATCCGTTAGCGCAGCTCCCCTGCAAGGGGAACATGATATTACCACTTAAAACCTCGCATTTTTTGATACTTAAAAAAGCTAAAACCTTTATCTATAAATGCTTTGAATTTTAATCAGTAAGCCCTAATAATTAATAATTAATTATTAATTATTAATTGTTCCCTATAATTTGTAACATTCTTTTTTTTAAATTAGCAACCAAATTCAAGTTCAGAGATATATTAGAAATAAACCTAAAGCTTTTATGTTATTTAGACCTCTATCTCTCACACTAGGCAAAATGTTTAGTCGATTTCCTCTAAAAACTGTCCTCATTGTCCCTTTTATTCTACAAATTGTTACTGCTGTGGGATTAGTGGGATATTTTTCTTTTACTAATGGACGCCAATCTGTTGAGACTTTGGCGAGTAAGTTAACTTTGGAAATTAGCACTCGTATTCAGCAGCACGTTCTAGATTATCTAGACAAATCCCATCAAGTTCTAAGAATAACCAATGATGCTATTACCAGTGGCAACTTTGATCTCTACGACTTTGGTGCAATACGGCTCTACTTTTGGCAAATTGTCAAAGATCAGGAGTGGGAAACCGACCTTTTTTTTAGTAACGAAGAGGGAGAGTTTATCAACGTTGACATTAATCCTGAAAGTGGAGATATTGTCTTGAGAATTCTGACTACAGCTACTCAACCATTACGAGAAACTTATCTGTTAGATGAGCGTGCTAATATCAGCAAATTATTGAAAATTAGAAAGTATGATCCTCACATTCGCCCCTGGTATCGGGCAGCAGAAAAAATAGGTGAACCTACATGGAGTTCTATTTATCCTAGCTTTTCTGACAAAAACACATCTTTAGATATAGCTGCGGTTAAACCTATTTTTGATTCTGACGATAATTTAATTGGAGTTTTGGGTAATGAAACTCGCTTAACGGAGATGACTCAATTTCTCAACAACTTAAAGATTAGTCCTAATGGCAAAAGCTTTATCATGGAGCACTCTGGAAATCTAATTGCTAGTTCCGAAGATATTGAACCTTTTGTAATTACTAAAATTAATGGGGAACGAAACATAGAACGCTTGCACGCTTTTGACAGCAATAATGTTGTAGTCAGTGCTACGGCAACTCACCTAGAAAAAATGTTTGGTAGTTTAGAAAAAGTTAATCGCAGCAAACAATTTAGTTTTCTTATTAATAAAAAGTGGTACTATGCTAGCGTTATCCCAGTTAAAGACGGACGGGGTATTGATTGGTTAGTGGTGGTTGTGGTTCCCGAAAGTGACTTTATGGAAAAAATAGATGCCAATACCAGAACTACTATTTTATTGAGTATTACGGCTCTAATTATCGCTATCTTAGTTGGGATATTTACTGCATACTGGATTACTAGACCAATATTACAAGTTAATTCTGCTGCGAAAAAAATTGCGGAAGGCAAATGGGAAAATCAACTGGATATTGATCGTGGGGATGAAGTAGGAGAACTTGCTCAGTCATTTAACCGGATGGCAACACAACTCAAAAACTCCTTTGAAACCCTAGAAGCAAAAAACCAAGAACTGAAAAAATTAGACCGCATCAAAGACGAATTTTTAGCCAACACTTCCCATGAACTCCGCACCCCACTGAATGGCATTATTGGTATTGGTGAATTTCTTCTAGGAGAACCAACCCAAAATATTAATACAACCATCACTTCCAACTTAACTATGATTGTATCTAGCGCTCGTCGTCTTTCTACTCTAGTTAATGACATTCTTGACTTTTCCCAAATTAGATACAATAGACTAGAATTACAGATTAAAGCAGTTGATGTTTTTGTGGTTGTAGAAACAGTAGTCACCTTAAATCTATTGATCAGCAAAAATAAAAATCTACAGTTAATCAATGCTATCCCCAAAAATTTACCTCCCGTTAGTGCTGATGAAAACCGTTTACAACAAATTCTCTACAACCTAATTGGCAATGCACTCAAGTTTACTGACTCTGGTAAAGTTGAAATCTCAGCAGCACTAATTACCAATAATTATAACTCCCAAGCATTTCAGGAAATGATAATTACTGTTTCTGATACTGGTATTGGTATTCCCAGTGATAAATTAGAAAGCATTTTTAAATATTTTGAACAAGGAGAAGGTTCCACAGCTAGAAAATACGGTGGTACAGGTTTAGGGTTAGCTGTCACCAAGCAATTAGTTGAACTTCATGGGGGTAAAATTTGGGTACAGTCTCAATTTGGTGTCGGTTCTAGTTTTAGTTTTACTCTACCCATTTCCGAAAAATATGTCGCCGATCCTCTGAATATTTCTGTTTCTAGAGTTAATGATATCGTAGAAACATCCCCAAACATCGAACCCTATGAAAATCATTTAGCAGATGGTGATTTCCATATTTTAGTTGTTGATGATGAACCGATAAATGTGCAAGTTCTAACTAACCATTTGACGGCCAATAAATATCAAATTACTCAAGCATTAAATGGAAAAGAAGCTTTAGATGCTGTAGCCAAACATCAGAATTTTGACCTAATTTTGTTAGACGTAATGATGCCAAATATGTCTGGTTATGAAGTCTGCGCTAAAATTAGAGAAACATATCCTGCGGAGAATTTGCCCATTTTAATGTTAACTGCTAAAAATCAAGTGGCTGATTTGGTTATGGGTTTCCAATTTGGTGCAAATGATTATTTAACTAAACCTTTTGCTAAAGATGAGTTATTAACTCGGATTAAAACTCATATTCAATTATCAAAAATTACTAATTCTTATGAGCGTTTTGTTCCTCACGAATATGTGAAGTTACTCTCAAAAGAAAGTATTATCAATGTTAAATTAGGAGACAGAGTAAGTAAAGAAATGGCAATTTTCTTTTCTGATATTCGCTCTTTTACAACTATATCTGAGCAGATGACTTCTCAAGAAACTTTTGCTTTTGTGAATGGTTATTTACAACAGGTTTGTCCAGAAATTCGCGATCGCCACGGTTTGATTATTAAGTTTATGGGAGATGGGATTATGGCAGTATTCCCGGATGGCGCTGATGATGCCGTTGAAACTGCTATTGCTCAACTCAAGAAATTACAAGAATATAATCAGACCCTAAAAGCAGAAGATTTTCCCCCAATTAAAATTGGTATAGGTATTCATTGGGGTCATATGATGGTAGGTATAGTTGGAGAGGAAGGTCGAATGTCTGGAGATGCACTTTCTGATAATGTGAATTTGACGGCTCGTTTGGAAGGTTTGACTAAGTTTTATGGTGTGTCGTTATTAATTTCTGAGTCAGCTTTTAATTGTTTAAAAAATCCGCAAAAATATCAAATTCGGTTTTTAGACCGGGCATCTGTGAAGGGTAGAGATGAACCAATTAATGTTTATGAAGTGCTGGATGGTGAAGTTGATTCTGTACGAGAATTAAAATTAAAAACTCAGGTAGATTTTTCATTAGGTTTGGAGTATTATCGTTTAGGAGAGTTAGTTTCTGCTAAAGATTATTTTGAGAAAGTTTTAGCAGTTAATTCTTCAGATAAAACAGCTCAAGTTTATCTGGAAAGAATTGATGAGCTGATGGTAAATGGTGTACCGAAAAATTGGAATGGGGTTTGGGCATTTACTCAAAAGTAAAGGGAATAGGGAGTAGGGGGAGGGGGGGAGCGGGGGAGTAAGGGAGTAATTTTTGGGCTACTCTCCTGCCCAAAATGCGCACCTTTTTGAGCATAAAGAGCTGAACCTATCCCACTATTTTCAACAAGCTTATTTGTTTAAGTAAAATTTATTTTAAAAGCTTAATTTTTCGTTTTTAATTCTCAAAATATTTAAGGTTTTCAGCAAAAATATTATTAGTGGGATAGGTTCCTGAAAGCTAGGTACTTTTTCCAGATATAAAAAGGCTAAAACCTTTATATATAAATGCTTTT
Organism: Okeania hirsuta; assembly: GCF_003838195.1. Taxonomy (GTDB): domain Bacteria; phylum Cyanobacteriota; class Cyanobacteriia; order Cyanobacteriales; family Microcoleaceae; genus Okeania; species Okeania hirsuta. The sequence goes on along the minus strand of NZ_RCBY01000008.1, from coordinate 63,174 downwards.
ATATTTAATCAGCAAGCCCTAATTATTAATTATTAATTGTTCCCTATTCCCTATAATTTGTAACATTCTTTTTTTCGAATTTGCATGACCAAATTCAAGTTCAGAGATATATTAGAAATAAACCTAAAGCTTTGATGCTATTTAAACCTCTATCTCTGACACTGGGCAAAATGTTTAGCAAATTTCCTCTCAAAACTGTTCTAATTGTCCCTTTTATTCTGCAAATTGTTAGTGCTGTGGGATTAGTAGGATATTTTTCTTTTACCAATGGACGCCAAACTGTCGATACTCTTGCAAACCAGTTAACTAAGGAAATTAGCACTCGTATTGAACAGCACGTTTTAAGTTATCTCAACAAATCTTATCAGGTGCTAAGAGTAACCAATGATGCAATTGAAGGTGGCAATTTAGATGTCAACAATTTTGGGGCAATGCGAGCCTATTTTTGGCAAATTATCAAAGAAGGGGATTTGGAAAGTGACCTTTTTTTCGGTAATGAGCAGGGAGAATTTATTGGTGTTGAACTTAATCCTGATAATGGTGAAATTATCTTCCGGATTCGTACTATAGCTACTCAACCAGTTCGTGAAATTTACCGACTAGATTCTCGGGGTAATGCGGAAGAGTTTGTGAAAGTAAAAGAGTATGACCCCAGGATTCGCCCCTGGTATCAAGTGGCAAAGAAACTTGGTCAACCCACATGGAGTTCTATTTATGCAGCTTTCTCTCGTGCTAATACATCTTTGGATATATCCGCTGTCAGACCCATTTTTAATTCTACTGGCCAGTTAATCGGGGTTTTAGCAAATCAGACCAGCTTGACCAGGATTACAGAATTTCTCAAAAACTTAAATATTAGTCCCAATGGACAAAGTTTTATTATGGAGCGATCGGGAGATTTAGTTGTTAGCTCTCAGATTTCCCAACCATTCCTCACTATTGAATTTGGTAAAAAGAAAAAAATTAAACGCTTACAAGCTATTGATAGTGATAGCATTACAGTAAGTTCCACGGCCAAACACTTACAAAAAGAGTTCGGTAATTTTGATGAAATTGAGGGTAGCAAACAAATAAATTTTCCGATTGATGGAGAGTGGTATTATGCTAGCATAATGCCAGTTAGGGATGGTAAAGTTATTGATTGGTTAGTAGTAGTAGTTGTTCCCGAAAATGACTTCATGGAAAAAATTAACACCAACACCAAGAACACAATTTTATTCAGTCTTGCTGCTCTGATTGTAGCTATCTTAATAGGAATAGTCACCACTAACTGGATTTCCCAACCTATTTTACAACTTAATTCTGCGGCTAAAGAAATTGCTTAAGGCAAATGGGAAAATCAACTCAATATTCACCGTCGTGATGAAGTAGGCGAACTTGCCAACTCTTTTAATCTCATGGCAGCTCAACTTAAAAATTATTTTGAAACTTTAGAAACACAAAATGAACAACTCAAACAACTAGACCGCCTCAAAGACGAATTTTTAGCTAACACCTCCCACGAACTCCGAACCCCACTTAATGGGATTATTGGTCTTGGTGAATTTATCTTGGAAGGTAGCACTGGAGAGTTAAATCCGGTCACCAATTCCAACTTAAGTATGATAGTTTATAGCGCTCGTCGTCTATCTAATCTCGTCAAAGAAGCTTTGGCTGCTTTGGAGCAAGACAAGAATATTGACATGATTTTACTAGATGTAATGATGCCCAATATGTCTGGTTATGAAGTCTGCGCTAAAGTTCGGGAAAAATATCCCGCTCAAAGTTTGCCCATCTTGATGTTAACTGCTAAAAATAGAGTAGCTGATTTAGTTATAGGTTTCCGATTTGGTGCCAATGATTATTTGACTAAACCCTTTGCTAAAGATGAATTATTAACTAGGGTTAAAACCCATCTTCAATTATCAAAAATCACTAATGCTTACGGACGTTTTGTACCCCACGAATATGTCAAATTGCTATCAAAAGAAAATATTCTTGATGTCAATTTAGGCGATCGGGTGAGTAAAAAAATGGCTATATTCTTTTCTGATATTCGTTCTTTTACGAGTATATCTGAAAAAATGACTTCTCAAGAAACTTTTGCTTTTGTAAATGGTTACTTACAACAAGTTTGTCCAGAAATTCGCGCTTACAATGGTTTAATTATTAAGTTTATGGGAGATGGTATTATGGCTGTATTTCCTGAAGGCGCTGATGATGCTATACAGTCAGCTATTTCTCAACTTAAGACATTACAGAAATATAATCAGACTCTAAAAGCGATGGGTTTGTTACCGATGAAAATCGGCATTGGTATTCATTGGGGTCATATGATGGTTGGCATCATTGGAGAGGAAACTCGAATGTCAGGAGATGCACTTTCTCATAATGTGAATTTGACTTCACGTTTAGAAGGTTTGACTAAGTATTATGGAGTTTCTTTATTAATTTCTGAGTCAGCTTTTAAGAGTTTAAAATATCCTCAAAAATATCAAATTAGATTTCTAGATAGAGCATCTGTTAAGGGTAGAGATGAACCAATTAATGTTTATGAGGTGCTTGATGGAGAAGTAGATTATGTTCGAGAATTAAAATTAAGAACTCAGGCAGATTTTGAACTAGCTGTAGAGTATTATCGTTTGGGAGATTTGGTTGGTGCTAAGAATTATTTTGAGAAAGTATTAGCAGTTAATTCTTCAGACCAAACATCTCAACTTTATCTAGAAAGAATTGAGGAGTTAACAGCAACTGGTGTGCCGAAAAACTGGGATGGAGCTTGGGCATTTACTCAGAAGTAATATCAGTTTGATAAATATTTGCTACAAATAGGTAGACTATTTATTAGGAGTCAGGAGTCAGGAGTCAGAATAAATGGCTTCGATATTGTTTTTTAGGTCGGAACTTATATTTTTCGTCAACGGTATATCCCCATAATCATCCAAATTATATCAAATCCGGTTAAACAGTTATAGAATGGTTAAGTCTCTAGGAGTCAGGAGTCAGGAGTCAGGATTAGAGAGAATCACAAAGATGAGCGTAGTTATGACGATTGAATATTTTTTTTGTCCGATCAAACGGATTTGATATTATTCATAACGTTCTTTTTTTTTTAAATGGTAAAATATCAAATATCACCCATTTTTCCTACATATTCTTGAAAGTAGGGAGTAGGAAAGTAGAAGATTTATAATAGGACTTCGTAGTTTTGCTTGAGCAACAATACTTATATGAAATACAAAAAATTGTGCTACTTACGAATCTTCCCGTCTCCCTATCAATTTTTGGTAGCAAATATTAATACCAATTACCAAAAATAATGCTATACTTCCGATGAACTTCAGTTATTAAGTAATAATAATCGTTTAGTAATGTTTATAACGATTATCGGCATTAAACCAAGATATCTTATCTATTTTCACCCTACTCCCTACTCCCTACTCCCTACTATCAAGGAGATGTAGCAATAATGCGTGAGATTTGGGATAACGTATTTAATATAAGTATTGTAAGAGCTCAAGCCCAACTACAAACAAAAGCTAAGAAAGTTCAAAAAAATTAATTTTATTATTCCTAAGTTTATGATTTTTCGAGTGCTACATTCTTCAATTGGATTTTTATTATGTTGTTTATTGATTTTAATAAGTGGTTGTCGCCCAATTTTATTAAATTCACAAATTAATAATAATTCAAAATTAGTTTTAGCTCTTCCTAGTGCGCCAACTACTTTTAACTACCCAATATCTCGTTCTCCATACGGAATTTTTAATTTTATTTACGAAGGATTACTATCAGAAAATGGTTTAACTGGAGAGTTACAACCAGCATTAGCAGAATCTTGGATTTTGTCTGAAGATAAAAGACGAATTATCTTTACATTACGCTCAGGATTAAAATGGTCTGATGGGGAACCTCTAACTGCTGATGATGTTGTCTTTACCTACCAAGATATTTATCTAAACAAAAAAATTCCTACTGTTTATAGAGACTTTTTAAGAATTGGTAGTAATGGTGCTTTTCCCTCTGTAAAAAAACTCGATCGACAAAGAGTAGAATTTATCTTGCCCGAACCATTTGCCCCATTTCTCAGATATGTAGAGAAATTGAAAGTTTTACCAGCTCATGTTTTGCAAGATACTGTTTTATCAATTGATGCTGATGGTAAACCCCTATTTTTATCAACCTGGGATACAAACACAGAGCCACAAAAAATCATTAGTAATGGCGCATTTAAACTTGGAGGTTACATACCTTCTCAAAGAATTATTTTACAAAAAAATCCCTTTTATTGGCGTTCTGATGGTATGGGTAATTCACTCCCTTATCTCGATGAAATTATTATCCAAATTATTCCTTCAACCGATAATCAATTGCTCAGATTTCGTTCTGGGGAACTAGATACTCTACGAGTAAATGCCGAAGCATTTCAATTACTGAAACGAGAAGAAAAACGAGGAAAATATCAGATTTATAATGGTGGTCCTCAATTTGGCTATCAGTTTGTTGGTTTTAATCTTAATCAAGCTAAAAATTCGGAAGGTAAGCCTTTTTTAAATCCTATTAAGTCTGGTTGGTTTAATAATTTGGCGTTTCGTCAGGCAGTTGCTTATGCTATTGACCGTCAACAGATAAATAATAATATTTATCGAGGTTTAGGAGCAATACAACATTCTGCTCTGGGGGTACAAAGTCCTTATTATTTATCTCCAGAAGCAGGATTAAAGGTTTATAATTATAATCTTGAAAAAGCTAGAAATTTATTGTTAGATGCTGGTTTTCAATATAATAATGCAAATGAATTATTAGACAAGGATGGTAACCGAGTAGAATTTACAATTTTAGTAAAATCTGAAGAAAAACTCAGGATAGATACAGCAGTTCAAGTCAAAGAAGATTTAAGTAAAATTGGGATTAAAGCTAATTTACAGGTACTCAATTTCAACACTGTTTTAGAAAAGCTATTACTTCGTAGAGATTGGGAATGTTATGTCGGAGCTTTTGGTGTTCCTGGTGCAGATTTTGAGCCAAATTTACTCTCTTTATTTTGGTTAAGTAATGGTTCATTTCATCAATTTAACCTTGGTGCTAAACCTGGGGAAACACTAATGCAAAATTGGCAAGTTTCTAATTGGGAGCAAGAAATTGACCGTTTATTTACTGCTGGATATCAGACGGTAGATGAGAATGAACGTCGAGAAATTTACGGTCAGTTTCAGCAAATTGTTGCGGAACAGTTACCTATATTTTTTTTAGTAAATCCTCTTTCATTGCAAGCAGTTCGCGATCGTGTAGATAATTTAAAATTTTCTGCTATTGGTGGAGCTTTTTGGAATATTGATGAATTGAAAGTTGCTGATGAAGGAGTCAGGAGTCAGGAGTCAGGAGTCAGGAGGGAAGAAGAAGGAAGAGGATAAGAAAGTTTTTCCTGAACGCTATTAAACAGACATTATATAGAACTCCTGATCGTATCTTCATAAATTTAGCAAGGAGTCAGGAGACAGGAGACAGGAGACAGGAGACAGGAGACAGGAAACAGGAGACAGGAGACAGGAGGTAAGAGGGAAGATGTGGGGAGAAATAATACAAAAAGCAAGGAGTCAGGAGGTAAGAGGGAAGATGTGGGGAGAAATAATACAAAAAATTCAACACTCCTTCAGATGATTTTTCCTCAAAATTGATGCGCGAAAAGAAAGGAATATCCAAAATTTATGCTCCGTTTCCAGTGTTCTATCTTGAATTTACACCTATGATCTAGCACCTAAGAACCGCTATTAAACGGACATGAAATAACGCACTATCTATATAGTAATGTGTGACGGCATCATTAATTGAGCTGTCACACGCCACTACTATGTAATAGAGTAAAAAGATTAAACGTTGGTGTATTCAGGAAATTTAAGAATTGGAACTACATCGTTTCATATATTCCCATCCACGTTGGGGAGAAACGCGATCGCGTCCAATAGTCTTCGCAATCCATTCTGCCACTTTCGGTCCAGTCCAGGTTTCTTGGTCTGTGGGTGGATTTTTGAGTGCTATGCGTAATTGTTCTTGTTGTTCTAGTGTCAGTAAAGCATGAGAAGGATAAAATTTCCTGGTTTTCCGTCGATTCAAAATGGCATTTGGTCCTTGTTGATTGTAATTTTTTACTATATCTTTAGCATAATCATAGTTAAGACCCAAAGCTTTAGCTGCTTCTTTAATCGTCCACTTTTGAGACACTAACCACAAAAGGTGCCAGCGCCGAGATTCTACTCTATCTCTAGTTTGGAGATAACGTGTTTTGATTTCTATTTCACTCAGGTGAGATTTTAGATAGGCTTTTTTAGGCATCTTTTTCTACTTTATCAGGGAGTAATAAATATTAGTAGCTCGACTCTGGGAAGCAATAGAACTCTGTTCTGCTCAACGCAATTGCTATCCCAGAAATAGATGACCCTGTAAAGTTTAAATCGACCGTTACAACTTGAGATGATTTCTTAGTTAAGGTAGTAAACCTTTTTGAGCAGTTTAACCGTAATTTTTAATTTACGGACTAACACTTAATGTTAGAAATATCTGTTGATTTTATTAACTTTGCAGTTGTATTGTTTACGGTTTAGTTACTTATCTACATATACTATATCATTTTATAATATCTGTGTAAATATATAAAAGACTTAATTCAGATAATTTTTTAACTTCACGAAATCTTTACTTTTTTTATGAAAATCTTTACAAAATCTTGATAATATTCAACTCAAATTATGATTAAAATAGAATTTTAAGCATTTGATATACAAATTTAGTTGAGTATATAAAATCTGATCCCTGTTGAGAATATGGATCGATTACGCTAGTTTTATGAAGTAATTTTATCTGCTGGAAGTAGCGGTTAGTGAGTAATTAATTTTCTGTCTTGCTCTTCTAATTCTGAAGTTATTTTTCAATTACGACGCAAATTTAAGATAATAACAGCCAGGTATTTTACCAAAACTGATTTGTTATTGGCAGTGCTTCTATTTTATGAATTGCCTATTGTTATATTCTGTCTCTACCTAAAATTTTCAATTTACTTAATAAAGGAAGAAGGCTTTAGTTATCTAGAACAGAAGACTTAAAAGTCCGAAAAAACTTAATTAAATTTTCTGTAGATATTCACGCTTGGGTTTACACAAACGATAAAGTGCGAACATGATATAAAGAGTGTGGGGAAGGTGAGGAAATGGAGAGATCGAGAAAGATTTGGCAATGGTGCTCAGATGGAACTTTTTTTGGCGTTGCTTAAATGTAATGATAATTAGACATCTACTCCACCCATAGGGAGTAGGGAGTGGGCAGCTTTGCTGTAAGGGTAAAGAATTGATAATTTCTTTGGGATATAGATATTGATTTTTGATTCTTGGAGATGTCTATTAGCTGAAGGTAAAATTGAAAAACTGATGTTTTGCGCCCAAAGTTAATCTCAAAATCATTACCATTCAGCAACGCCCTTTTTTTTACCGAAATCAGCAGATTTGATATTAGAGGAAGCTCTGCGAAGCACAAAACAGCGGTTAGTTTGCACACAACTATCGTTAACGATACGGGCAACAGAGAATAGAAAACAAGAAAAAGAACTCTACCTCAGCAATTTGAGAAACGCTATATCTATATATTCAGGACTTACGCATGAGTTACGAAAAACTAGGACTTGAGATTGCTATCTGTTCTGGACTGCTCCGCAAACCCTGTCGGTCGCAATGACGAAAATACGTTTTACTGCGTAAGTCCTAATTAATATTGATAAAAACACTATTTTATCATCTTTCTCTTTTCCCTTTTTTCTTGCTCCTTCTTAGTTTTTCAAGTTTAAAATATCATCATTATATTTTTTTCGGAGATATCTAATCTAATAAACATTTCTAACTTCTTTGCCTTCTCCAAATATTAAATTACAGCAGATTTCCATGTAAATGTGGCACAGTAGTTCAGAGTCCAAATAATGAAAGCTTATTGAACAAAATACTCAGGATGGAAAAAACTATATTCTTTCCTAACTCCTACTCTGTACGGACGTTGCATGCAACTTCATAAACCACCGAATACGCTGTAATTTTGCACAACTGCTTATAGCTTTCCTCAATCTAACCAAGAAAAGTTATGACTGTTAACTTAGTTAATAAATACATTCTTGCCATGAATAACTCAACACAAAAATCCTATTATCAAGTCGGTGGTTGTCTCCCCAGAAATTCACCCAACTACGTCAAGCGACAAGCAGATGAAGACCTATATAAAAATCTAAAAATAAGTGAGTTTTGTTATGTTCTCAACTCTCGTCAAATGGGAAAATCTAGCTTGCAAGTTAGAACGATTAAAAGATTACAACAAGAAGGTATTTCTTGTGTGGCAATAGATATTTCAGAAATAGGTAATCGGGGAGTTACTCCTGAACAATGGTACGCAGGTATTCTTCGCATCTTGGAAAATAATTTTAATCTCTCAGAATATGTGAATATTCGTACCTGGTGGCGAGAACGAAATTATCTCGCACCCGTACAACGATTAAGTGAATTTATTGAAACGATATTACTAACAAAAATCCAGAACAATATTGTGATTTTTATTGATGAAATTGATAGCATTCTAGCTCTGGATTTTCCGGTAGATGATTTTTTTGGATTTATTCGGTCTTGTTATAATAAACGTGCCAATAATCAAGAATATAATCGCTTAACTTTTGCTTTGTTAGGAGTTAGTACGCCTCAAGATTTATGTCAAGACAAAAATAGTACGCCTTTTAATATTGGTATAGCTATTGAGTTAACTGGTTTTAAATTTGATGAAGCCTTATCTTTGGTGGATGGATTAGTTGAAATTTGTCAGCAACCAGAGGAAGTTTTAAAAGAGATTTTATCGTGGACGAATGGACAACCATTTTTAACTCAAAAAGTGTGTAAAATTATCATTGAAAATGGGGTTTTTATTGTTAATCCTAAAATAGAATTAGAGGAGATGATTAAATCTCAAATTATTCATAATTGGGAGACAAAAGACATACCAGAACATTTGAAAACTATTCGCGAGCGCCTTTTCAGAAAAGATCAAAGAATAGTTAGAAGATTAGGGTTATATAAGCAAATTTTACAGAATGATTTGGCTGGAATAGTTGCCGATGATAGTCCTGAACAAATGGAACTTAGGTTATCTGGATTGGTAGTTAGACGAGATAATAAATTAACTGTAGCTAATTCTATATATGCTACAATTTTTCACGAAGAAATGATTAATGAAGAGTTAGAAAAGTTACCTCCTTATTCTACACAAATTAAAGCATGGCTTCATTCAAACTGTGAAGATAAATCTTATTTATTGCAAGGGGAAGATTTACAATATGCTTTAATTTGGGCAGCCGGAAAAAGTTTAAGAAATCAAGATTTTCAATTTTTGACTACTAGCCAAAGATTAGTATTAGATGCTCAAATAGAAGCCTTAGAATCAACAAAAATAGAAACTAAAAAAGCTCAAGCAGAAGTTGCAAAAGCACAACAAAAAGCTAAACGTTGGATTTCCATAGGTTCTGCTATCCTTGGCACATCTTTAGTTTTATCAATAGGTTTTTCCCTATTAGCTTATCAAAGATTTCGATTAGCACAATCTAGTCGAGAAATTGAACAAACTGGCACTGATGCTTTGTTATTAGCAATGTTCAAGAAGTCAACAACAAATCAAGCATTGTTGGAAGCTTTACCCAAGGCAATATCTGCGGGACAAAGATTAAAAGATTTGGTTAATAACAATATTCCTCTAGCGGAATATCCTGCGACTCGACCAATATTAGCACTACAAATGATTCTCGATAAACTTGACGAACAAAAACAATTTGAAGATAGTTTTCTTCAAAAAAGAAAGATTATTCTGCAAGGTCATCAAGGTGCTGTTACGAGTGTTAAATTTAGACCGAATCAAGATATTTTAGCTTCAGCAGGAGTAGATGGAAAAGTAATTATTTGGAATTTTGAGGGCGAAAAAATTACAGAATGGCAAACGGAGCAAAAATCAGTTAATAGTCTAATTTTTCATCCGAATGGTGAATATTTAGCAACTGCTGGTAGTGATGGTACGGTAAAAATATGGAATTTATTAGGGAAAAAATTATATGTATTAGAGATATCTCAAACTGAAGTTAATAGTATTAGTTTTAGTGTTGATGGTAAGTATTTAGCCACTTCTGGCATAGATATTCCTGTTCAAATTTGGAATGTATCATCGTCACCTATAACTATATTATCTGATTCAATTTTGAATGATAATGGTTTGATTAGAGCTGTTAGTTTTAGTCCCAATGGAAAATTTCTAGCAACATTAGATGGAAAGTCTACAATTAGATTATGGAATATATCTGAAAATCAATTCAAAACTCTAGATGTGCAAGCTATTAGTATGAATTTTAGCATTTCTCAACCCCAGCTTTTACTAACAGCAACATCAAATGGAGTCGTGGAATTGTGGCAGCTTTCTACAGGAAAATTAATGAATAATTTTCAAAGTTTACATCTGGATACTAAGTTAGTTAGTTTTAGTCCTGATGGAGAGTTAATAGCTACTGTTGGAATTGATAGTATTGTGCGACTTTGGAATTTATCAGGACGGCAGATTAGTCAATTTGAATTTATGGAGAATGTAATTAGTATTAGTTTTAGTTCGGATAGTAAAAAAATTGCTGTTGCTGGTAGTAATGGGAAGGTTTGGCTAAGGTCTGTGGAAAATTTAGATGAACTTTTAAGTAAAGGTTGTCGTTTTTTAGTAGGAAAACCTAACTATTTTATGAGAGTAGTAGAATTTTGTCAGAGCTAAAATAAAATACTAATACTAATGTCGGCAATAGAAATTACAAACTATTATTGCGGCTAGCTGTTGATATATAAATCACATAAATTGTGGATTTACTTCTATGATAAAGAAGAAAAAATAGTCGAAAATGAACTATGGAATTCATTAAGCTGGTCAGCATTCAAATCATCTATTCTAGAAACAGGAATAAAGAAGTAAAAAAAGTTAAGAAAAGAATGGGAAAGATGGATAGCTAATAGATTAGTAACTTACTCTGAAGACAAGACTAGAATTTCGATCATTCTTTACTATCTTATTGTTGAGATAATAATTATTAGACATCTCCAGAAAAGAGGGAGTAGGCAGCTTTGCTGTAGGCAGTAGGGAGAAATAATTGATATATCTAGTGTGAGAATTGATTTAATTTTTGATTTTTACCAGATGTCTATTTATCTTAAGCAGGAGTTTGTTATACCAAGCGTGAAAAAAGAATATTACGAATAGTAAGAGGAATAAAAAAACACGTGCAGGATATTCTCTTCGACAAAGCGGTGTGACCCCGCGACGACGCCAGTCGCACCTGGTAGCGCACCAAGAGAAAAGAATGATTTCCGACCTGAAAATGGTATTGAAGCTATTCCCGTGTGACTCGGTCCTCCTGACTTCCCCTCCTGGGAGGGGCAGGGGTGGGTTGACTCCTAAGAAATATCCTAGCTATTTGTAGCAAATATTTATCAAATTGGTATTAGACTTATTGCTAAATTAGAAAAGTTTGATAATAGGTCTATTTTTGCCTGGTATTTTTGCAAATGAAACTAATGGCTAATCATACTCACTTAACTCTTTACCTACTTCTAAAACTAATTTTTATCAATTTTACATATAGCACTACGCAAATATAGTGCAGACATTCCTCTATTCCCTACCCCCTACTCCCTTTTCAGTCAAATTTACTGTCCTCACTAAAGAACGTACTGCTATAGGAACAATAACTTTTCCATTTTATCCCCAATCTTGTCATCGCATTCAAACATTAATATCTTTATTTATTATGCTAATACCTAACTAATTTATTTAAGTTAAATATTATTGCTTTGGAGAGCTGATTTGATAATTTATAGAACACTTCATTTACAAGGATTTAAGTGTAAATTTAACACAAATAGTATTTTCCAGAACGAATCACACTAAGTATTACATGAGACTTAATATTATAACAATTTGCAAGCAAGTAAATTATGAAAATTACGAAACACTAATTATATACTACCAATTTGGAAAAATAATGTTACGAATAATAAGGGCAATTAAAAGACTTTATCAAAGATGTCCCTTGGACTAAAAATATAAATTCCGACCTAATAAATGGTATCAAAGCTATTTATTCTGTACGTCGCCAATCCGACAGCTCTCCTATCTGAGGACTGACTTCCCTTCCTGGGAGGAGTTAGGGGTGGGTTGACTCCTAAGAAATATCCTAGCTATTTGTAGCAAATATTTATCAAATTGGTATACAATCAACCAAGTTTGAGATGAGATACAATTAAATCAATGTCGAAAATATAAAATATTACAGGGAATAGGGAAAAGTAGGAAAAATATTTCCCTGTCTAAATATCTTGATCAATCTATGTCCTAACCTATCTGTCTACTGCTATACCTACAATCTAATATTATGAATCTGCTGAAAAAAATAATTCAAAAATAATCCGAATGGCGGATGTATAATCGGTAGAGAATGTGGTTAATAATAAATATTGTTAGTAAATATTGAATTGGTTAGTATATAGAGTGATGATGAATTGAATACAAGAAAACCTGTTCCCCACTGTTAAGTGTTTCCTGCTACAAACAAGTAAATCAAAAAGTTTCTGAGAAAACCCTGATATTTCAGTACAATTATTAAAAAAACTCAGTATAACAAGCGATGACATAATAAAGGAAATATGAAACAATAAAAACCATGTCTATATCATGCTGCTCTAGTGCTTAATACTGCAAAATTAAATATTACGATGATTTGAAAGGTTCAATAATTATGTCAGCACCCACTATTGGTTATATTAAGCTAGCAAATACCCTGAGTATAGTCAGCAAAAAGCAAGTTACCGGAAAGTTGAGCGTCGCTTATGGCAATCAAGAATGGCAACTTTATTTCCTATTTGGTCATCTTTTATATGCAAGTGGTGGGTTACACCCTACCAGACGTTGGTATAGAGCTGTCAAGAAACATTGTCCTAACTTTAAATTTGAACTTAATCAGTTAACAAATGTTCAACTATGGGAATATAAATTGTTGCAAATAGCTATTAGTGATAATCAAATAACTTTAAGTGAAGCTAAGGCAATTTTGCGTACTATCACTGAAGAAGTTTTCTTTGCTATTATTAGTCAAGCAGGTTTAACAAGAAGATGGCATCCACAGAAACATTCCACTTCTCAAAAAACTTTAAATTTACTGTTATCAAGGCGAGAAATTAAAGAAGTTCTTGCTTCAGCAAAAATACTTTTAAAATCTTTAAAAGATGAAGGTTTATTGCACATTAATCCCGAACTTGTGCCAATTATTAAAAATAGAAATAAGTTATTAAATCAAGAAAAATCAGAGTCTGTTTTGAAGCTCGATAAGTTACTCAATGGTAAACGAACAATTTGGGATATTACATTAGAAATGAAAATGTCATTAGAGGTAATTACCCATAGTTTATATAGCTTTGAAAAACTAGGCTTAATTAATTTTCTGAAGGTAGAAGATTGGCTTCCACCTTCAGAAAAATTTCACTTGCCAGCGATAGAAAAGAGTGTTGATAAAGTCAAAATTGCTTGTATTGATGATAGTTATAGTACTGGTTTCTTACTGGATAAAATTCTCAAGCCACTGGGATATGAAATTTTGCATATTCAAAATCCAATTAAAGGATTAGCTCTTTTGGAAGAATGTAAACCTGATTTAATTTTTTTGGATTTAATTATGCCTAAAGTTAGTGGTTATACAATATGTAAATTTTTACGAAAAACTACTACCTTTCAAGATATACCAATTGTATTTTTTTCAACTCAAGACAGTATTATCGACCGGACTAGAGCTAGAATTGTAGGTGCTAATGATTACCTGTATAAATCTTACGATCCAGAAAAAATTGTAGAAGTTTTGGAAAAGTATGTCAATCCTAAACATTCTACAAATGATTTGAAAAGCACTTTGGGGCAAACATATGATTTGACTTTTATGGCTGTAGGAAGCTAACACTAAATTGCGATCAATTATAAGTTAATTATTCATTAATGATAATTTTGATACACAATTTTGCACTTGTCAAATCTAGTGTTTCTATATAAACCACATCACGACTAGCCGCCTAATCTTTTTGTTATATCTCGTAAAATATATTAAAAAAGTAATCTTAATAAAATCATTAAATCAACATTATTAAAAAGTATTTCCTGATGGAATGCTCCGCAAACAGCGAGAGAGCGTTTAGTATTCAGCTTTTTAGAATGGGATTTCAACTCCTCATAAAATTAAACAACAAGCTAGAAGTCGGGGATTTTAACCCAAGCTTTTAGATGTCTTTTTTATATGGACTATCCCCGCTGACTGCTAGTAACTGATAGCTTACAGCTAGTTAATCTATATGTTTATAGTAAAATTTTCAGAAAAATTAATTTTTTAATAATTAATCGTGGATAAAATACTCCGTAGAGGGTTAAACCCTATAGAAAAAGTTTGATTGTATGATTAAACTAGAGATAAAATTAGATAGCAAATATAAAATAGAATAATTATGTTAATAACTAATATCAGGTGTAACAAAGTATGGAAAGTTTTGGCCGCACTTAGTCACAAGCAAGCAACAGGTAAACTAATATTAGACAATGGCGAACAAAAATGGCAGATTTACTTTTGTCGAGGACAAATGTTATATGCTACAGGGGGATTACATCAAACTAGACGTTGGTACAGAACAATTAGTCAACATTGTCAGCATCTAAAATTTAACGCTAATTTACTATCTACTGAAGAATTATGGGAATATAAGCTTCTTCAGCAAGGTCTTACTAAAGAACAAATAACTATAAAACAAGGTAAAGCAATTATCCGTAGTAGCAGCTATGAAATTTTCTTTGCTTTAGCAGGTCAGTCAATTTTAAATCTCAACTGGCAATCCGATGGGGAATTAACATCAGAAATTTGTTCCAACTTAGCATTATCTCCATTAGAATTAAAGCAAGTTATAGAGGCAGCACAAAAACTTTGGGAACGCTGGCAGAAAATAGGTATTAATGATATTTTCCCAGAACAAGCTCCGGTAGTTAAACAATCTATAAAATTACAAAGTCGTCTCAGTGAAGAATCTATACAGGTTCTTACTAATAAATTTAATGGTGAAAATACCTTGTGGGATATTACAGCTAAAAAAAGGCAATGTTTAACCTTAACAACTCGTACTATATATCATTTTTTAAAACAAGGTGTAATAGAAGTTCGAGCTATACCAGATTTACCTTCTCCATGGGAACAATTACACCTAGCTTACTGTTCAACAAATCGTTATAGACCTCTGATAGCTTGTATAGATTCTACACCAACAACAGGTAAATTTTTAGAGCAAATTTTGATGCCTAAAGGTTATAAAATTGAGAAAATTACTGACCCAATGCAAGGGGTAGGATTAATGGCTAAAAAAAATCCTGAATTAATATTTATAGATTTAGTTATGCCGGAAGTTGATAGTTATGCACTCTGTAATTTTTTGCGGAAAGCTTCAATTTATAAACAAACTCCTATTATTATTTATACTGGACAGGATAATTATCTAAATCGGGCTAGGGGATTATTAGCAGGAGCAACAGATTTTTTAAGAAAACCAGCAAATGCAAAAAAAATCTTAGACACAGTAGAAAAATATTTAAAGTTAAAAAAACAGAAATATCAAAATAAAAATAACCTTTCGCAATCTTTAGCTTTGGCACCTGAATGCTAAAGAGAATAAAAATAGTATAATCAGATAATTTTATGAGCATAAAATTCTTATAAATTAAAGACAAAAAAATAAAAATTTAACTAAGTCAGTGCCATAAAAGATAATGATGTAAGTAAATATAAAGATACACCATATCATCAAAATACTAATGACAGAATTAATGTCGTCTAAAATGCGCATTGAAAGCGATAGCATGGGAAAAATAGAAGTACCAGCAAATCGTTATTGGGGCGCTCAAACTCAGCGATCGCTCATCTACTTCTGTATTGGCCAAGACTACATCCCACCAGAAGTCATCAAAGCATTCGCCATTCTCAAAAAGGCAGTTGCTCAAACCAACCACGAACTCGGCAAACTCCCAGAAGATAAAACAAAATTAATTTCTCAAGCAGCAGAAGAAATAATTGCTGGGAAACTAGATGGTAACTTTCCGCTGCGAGTCTGGATGACAGGAAGTGGCACCCAGTGCAATATGAATGTCAACGAAGTCATTTCTAACCGGGCGATCGAAATTGCTGGTGGAGAAATGGGAAGCAAAATACCAATACATCCCAACGACCACGTTAATATGTCGCAGTCATCTAACGATACTTTTCCCACTGCTATGCACATCGCCTCAGCAATAGCATTACAGGAAAAGTTGTTGCCGAAAGTCAAGAAAATGCGCGATGCACTCCAGGAAAAATCAGAAGTATTTTCCGAAATTGTTAAAATAGGGCGTACCCACTTGCAAGATGCTGTACCGTTAACATTGGGGCAGGAATTTTCTGGATATGTGGCACAACTCGATGCAAATATACAACACATAACTAATGTTTTGCCAAGTTTGTATGAACTCGCTCTAGGTGGCACCGCAGTGGGAACGGGATTAAATACAGTTAGTGGTTTTGCCGAACTTGCTGCAAAATATATTAGTGAAATAACTGGGTTGCCATTTGTGTCTGCACCGAATAAATTTGCTGCTTTAGCTGCTCACGATCCAATAGTTATGGCGAGCGGCACTCTGAAGACTTTAGCTTGTTCGTTGTTGAAAATTGCTAATGATATTCGGTGGTTGGGAAGTGGTCCCCGGTGTGGGTTTGGGGAATTAATTTTGCCTGCAAATGAGCCAGGGTCTTCAATTATGCCAGGAAAAGTTAATCCTACTCAGTGTGAGGCAATGACGATGGTGGCGACTCAGGTAATGGGGTATGATGCAGCGATCGCTTTTGCTGGCGCTCAGGGAAGTTTTGAGTTAAATACTTATAAACCGATGATGATATTTAATTTAATTCAGTCGATTAATTTGATTGCTGATAGTTGTAATAATTTTACGGACTTTCTATTAGTTGATTTGCAGGCAAATCAGAAAAAAATTGAATTTTATTTGGAACAGTCTTTGATGTTAGTGACAGCTTTGAGTCCAAAAATTGGGTATGATAATGCTGCGAAAGTTGCTAAGGTTGCCCATGAGAAAGAGTTGACTTTGAAGGAAGCTTGTTTGGAGTTGGGTTATGTTTCAGCGGAGGAATTTGATGAGATTGTGATTCCTAAAAATATGACTCATCCTTCAGCTTAGTTTGATGAAAAGTAGGTCTAGTAGGGTGTGTTAGTGTCAGCGTAACACACCGAAAATTAACATTTATAGACTGGTACAGATAAAGAGTTAAATTCAGGTAGTGAGTTAAACAATTCCTAATAATAAAAAACAACCATTTCGTAGGTTGGGTAGAACGAAGTGAAACCCAACACATATTTTATTTCTATAGATATAGATTTTTGTTGGGTTGCGCTGTCGCTTAACCCAACCTACTAGACTGATAACTGATAACTGATAACTGAAAAAAGGGTATCAAAATCCTGAAATCAACAAAATTCGTAAAATTAAGTTCCTAAAACTTTTTTCTGTTGACGGCTGAAACGCTTATATGTTAAAGTCTACAAGTCTCTGCGCGAGAGAAGACCACAAACCGTTTGCCATTAATAAGCCTATTGCCATTAATAAGCACCCACATGGAAGGGAGGTTCCCCTTCAACATGGAAGGGAGGTTATCCTCCTCCCAAAGCTCATCGTAGCTCAACGATTCGTCTCCTTTTCTCCATCCTACTTGATCTCCAAAATTTTTCCATACCTCTGAATCATACTCTTTTGTTCCACCCAAACTCTGGTAAATTTTCTTCTGCACAGAAAAGCCAAATTTACGATCACTATATTCTACCCAAAGCTGGTCAATTGTGCGGAGGTCTGTACAAGGAAAATTTTCTACATCTTTTTCACTTAGATATCCTCGCTCCTCTCCCCCCGCAACTTTCAACATTAAACGAGAAGTTTCTATATCTGCCTCTTTCCACTCCTTTTCTTTTAGTAGATTTTCTAGCTTTGAATACTTTGAGTTTTGGTCTGTTGGTAGTGTTGTTGTTAACGATGGTAATGGTCTTGGTGGTGGTGCTGACTTTGGTAGTAAAGTAAAAAACGAAATACTTAGTAAAACTCCTGTACCTATTATTACAAAACACCCTACTTTGAGTTTAGGTTTGGGATTAGGTGGCTTTGGTAGCTGGGATATAATTTTTTCCTCAATAGGCGCAATATCCTCATCTCTCAACCCAAAAAGTGACTGAAATTTCTGGAGAGTTTTGCGATTATTTTCTGTTAAAGGATTACTTTCTTTAACTGCTAAAATTAAAGCGTCTTCATAACGCTTCAATTTATTTTTAAATAATTCATAAGGCTGTTTTTCTTCAGTTATAATAGCTTCAGATTCAGGCTGGGATAACCCAATTTATCTATAGAGTTCATCCAAAAAATTATGGTCTAGCAAACTAATTTCGCCATTGTTTTTAATCAGTATTTCTTTAACTTCTCGACGAAATTTTAAATTCGGTTCATCCTGTGGCGAACGTGCTAAAAAAATTCGATAACCTTCCTTGTGAGGTTCAAATTGAGGAGTCATTGCTGGAGATTCTTGGCGTACTTTTTCACTCACATATTGATGCAATTCATCGGCTGAAATTTTGCCATTATTATCGGTATCTGCTGCTCCAGTTTTAATACCTTCAACGAGATATTTTGTATAAATAGATAATTCAGAACCTTCCGACTCAAAAGAACTTTGAACAGCACTAGAAGACATCAAAATTGCCCTACCTTCTCCACCTAATTCAGTTTGAATATCTATATTTTCATCCCCTTTAGCAGTCATTCCTTTAGTAAATGCGCCACTATAACAACAGTCAAGAATCACAACCAGACGTTGAGAAAAACTATCATTCATTTGACTTTGTAAAAGACTAGCACCCACAGCAGTCGGCGTAACAATTCCCCTTTCACCTTTGCGAGTTTGAGGAGTAGCTAAAAATAAATTACCCTCTCTACTTTTAACTCCATGACCAGAAAAATAAAAAAGTAAAACATCATCCTTATTCCGGTCAGCAAACAAATCATAAATTGCCTCTTCTATCTGTTGACGATTGGAATTTTTCAAAACCTCAATATTATCAAAACCTCCCATTTCCGAATTACCTAAAACTTCCTTCATTGCCTCAACATCTTTCACCGCACTAGGCAAAGCCGGAAATTCTGGGAGGTATTCACTAACTCCAATTAATAGAGCTATTTTTGCCATGAAAAAATATCCTTAAGCATTCAAAAAATTATCTACTTCTCTCAAAACCTTATTCAAATCTTCCAGATTACGAACTTCAATATCTATCTTTCGACCATTACCTTCAGCTTTAATTTTCATAGTCTTACCATAGAGGCGATCGCCTAAATATCCAACCAAAGCTTTGAGATTTTTAGCATTAATTTCTGCGGTAAGAATTCCCACTAAAAAACCGCCGATACTTTTAGATATAGGTTCGGCAGTTTCTATTGGTATTAAATCTGCCTTTTGTACTCCATCAAATTCTTGAATTTCCGACAACATATTCTCGGTATCTGTTTGAAGCTGTTCCTCTTCTAATTGTTGGTCAGATAGAGTAATTGTTAGTTGAATATTTTCTAACCACATAATGTTTAATTGTTAGTTTTCAGGAATAAAATTACTAATTCAAAAGATAAATAAACTAGCACAGCAGTTTTCAGGTCAATGAACCACATTACAAAAATGATAATCCAGGACATTGTATGCAACTCCCTACTGTGTTCTACCCAAAATGAAAACCGCTGTAAACAGATAATCAGAATAATTATAACCTTAAATTAGTTCTTTAAGCAAAAATCGTAAATTATAGGGGTTATCCAAACCCCCACGATAAAATATTACAACATAATTTAGGATTACTATATTCTCTGATTAAGATTCTTGAAATTGAGACAATAGGGAAGCAATAACTTGATTTTGATTGATACTTCGACTCTGTTGTAAAGCCGCTTTTAAAACATCTATTACTAATCCTGGTAAAACTATAGATTCTGTAATCCTTTTACTGCCACCATCAACCATAGTAAAAGCAATAATATCTACATTTTTTACATCAACTATCCAATATTCTTTGATTTTTAAATCTTCATAGATCAACCTTTTCTCTCCTTTATCATCAGACAGTGAAGTATTGGCTATTTCTATAACTAAATCTGGGGGTGGATATGTACCTAAATCTACAATAGAAGTTCCCCAGGGAATAATATTGGCATTGTCACCTATATGGTAGGAAATATCTGGTTGTACTTCTTGAAATCCGATTTTTCTATAACTACAATTAGTTAGACCTTTATTGTCAATATTTTTGAGACTACAGAAAATACCAATAGCTATAGAAATAAGTGTATTATCGCTAGCATGGTCGTGACTTACTGGTGACATTTCTATTCTGAATTTTCCTTGATAATAATAAGATTTTGCTTTAGTATAAATGGGATTTTCAATAGTTTGGAGATATTCATCCCAAGTAGCTGAAATCCATGTATCTGTTGAAGTTTTTACTTGTAAATTTGTCATAAATTAAATTGATGTTAACTAATAGAGAGGGCGAATACCATTCGCCCCTACATATGGTGGTTTAAAAGTCAATTTGCGTAAGTCTAGTTAGCAAAATAAGCAACAGCAAAAATACTATTTATCTTAAACAAAACGACATTACATTTTAACTACTTCAGCTTGAGTATTCTCTGTTGATGATAATATTGAACTAACCTTAACCGCGCGGAACATTCCGAAACGACAAAGACCGCTCCCGAATGCCAAACGCATCAGTAACAAAGTAGGTACTTCTCGTATAGACTTAATTATCCCTGATAAACCAAAACGAATCATTCCTTGAGGTCTAATTACACCTTGCCAAATAGAATCTAACCAAGAAGGAATAGTCTCCTGTGTCCAATCTGTTGTCACTACTTCCCCTTCCACTAATCCAGTTTCTGCTATCAGTTCCGAAAAACCCTCAATACTAGAAAAAGCAGGATGAGACCACTGCTCTAATAACTGTTTCATTACAGGTTTTTCCCAGAAATTGAGTGGTTTTTGGCGATCGTCTCGCTGGTTCCAGTCAGCTACAACCAATATTCCACCAGGTTTTAATACCCGCATCATTTCTTCAGCATATTTAGCTTTATCTGGCATATGAGGTCCCGCTTCAATAGACCAAACGACATCAAAACTATTATCTGGAAAAGAAAGTGCTAGAGCATCATCTACCTGAAATTTAGCATCAACTCCTTCCGGGGTTAATTCCTGAGCGCGTTGTACTTGTTTAGGACTAATCGTAATTCCTGTAACGTCAAACCCATAATCTTTTGCTAAAATACGGGTGCTGCCACCAATGCCACAACCTACATCTAGAACAGTAGTACCGCGAGATAGTTTATCCAACCCTCCCCATTTCACCATTTCATGGACAAAGTCAGACTTTGCAGTCAAAAAATCTTTCTTCTGTGGTGGCGAACCATAGTGACCTAAGTGAATGTGTTCGCCCCAGTAAAATTCTAGGATACCGTCTTGAGTCCATTCATCGTAGGAATTAGCTACCGTCTCAGACGACTCATAACTGCGAGGGGTGACGAAATAAAGCGTAATACCTACTACTGATAGTAAAAGTAGAAATCCCAATAAGTAATATAAGAACATTTATCAAACCAGATTATTTATTTACCATTTTATTTATAGCAGGGAACAGGGAACAGTGGTGCGGCCTCGCGTCAGCATACCATGCTATAGAACCCAAATGAGTTCTATGCGACCGCCAATCTCTGAAGCATCAATCGGATCAAACACAGATTAATCTTAGCTGTAGTCTTTTTAAGAGTCCTTTTCCTGCGGAATGCTGCGCAAACAAAATTTTTGGTCAAGCTTTTACACCTGTCAAGTAAAATAGTAATTTTGTTATGGGTTAACAGGTTTGGACTTGAAGTAATCAATGTTATCTGACAAAATTTCTGTTCATCCCTAATCGTCAGATACATTGGCTTTGCTGCAATAAGTAAAAAAGCGCACCGCCCGCTCTGAGGTTTCCTCAGAGTAAGGACGGAGCAAGAAGGAAAACCGAGACTATCTAACGCGCTTATGTCGCTTAATTCCGTTCGTGGATTTGTAAAAACAAAATCATGATTGACTTGATACTAGCATTACAGGTATTTTTTACAGATAAGTGAATCAATGATGATTAAAGTTGTCCATCTGGCTTTTTTTACCTGTTGATGTACTTGAGAATGCAATACATCTCTAACCTTCTCAATTATCCCTGATGCTCGCCACTGAATGTAGCTGCCAAAACACTGTTGAATAAGGAGGTAAGTATGCAGGGTAAGTTACACCTGTTACAACCATTCTTAAGTTGATACAAGATACCATCTAAGATTTCTCTGTTGCTCCATTTTTGTGGCCGAGTTTTCTTCTTCTTAGGTAGTAGTGGTTCGATCAGAACCTATTCTTTGTCTGTTAAACTACTTGAAGGCTGGCATTTTCTCATGCTAGTTGGTGATCGCTCATTAGTATAACTTTATTCCTAAAAGATCCCACTCAGGGGTTCTATAAATACATTTTTCCTTTGTTTCGTCTGAAAATTATCTAATATTATCTTTTATACCTGGAGTTTATTAAACTTGAAAAGCTCTTGAGTATAGTCATTAATTCAAATATTTCTAGTCTATGCAACAATTCAACCGCCGACAAATTCCTATTTTATTTCTGATTTTTTTGCCAGTTTTATTCATGGGAATTTGCATCCTAAAATATAGCGTAAATTTTCCTTTTTCTGACCAATGGCCTCTAGCAGTAATGTTTGAGAAAATCTATGCTGGAAATTTATCTTTTAGCGATTTATTTGCTCAATTCCATGAAAGTAGAAAATTTTTTCCCAGGCTAATTTTTATCGGTTTAGCTTATTTGACTAATTGGGATGTCAGATATGAAATGTTGGTGATATTTTTGTTGACTTGTGTTGTTTCTTTCAATATTTATTGTTTAAATAGGTTGACTGTTAGGGCTAGTCTTTTTACTCAACTTTTGCTCTTGGCAATTTCTAATTTACTAATTTTTTCTCCTGCCCAATATGAAAATTGGCTTTGGGGAATTCAAATTGTTGTTTATATCCCTGTTGCTTGTTTGACTGGTTGTTTGGTTATTGCCCAGAAAAAACTGAATTTAAGAACTAAGTTTATTATTTGTTTTTGTCTCTGTACGGTTAGCACTTTTTCTTATGCCAATGGAATGTTAATTTGGGTATTAATTTTTCCAGCATTGGCAATTTTAGCTTCTGGAAAATTTGAGGAAGTTTTTACTAAGAATATTTGGATAATTATCGGTGGGTTGTTGGGTTTAGTTGCTAATTTAGTCGTATATTTTTATGATTATCAAAAGCCCGATAAACATCCAAGTTTTTTATCTGCTATAGCTCATCCAGTTGAGACAGTTCATTATTTTTTAGCTTTTTTAGGCGCTCCTTTAGGATTTGAAAATTTAACTGTGGCGACAATAGTTGGAGGTTTGGTATTTGGTTTTTGGCTGTTTTTAGGTTGGAAATTTTTTTGGTTAGTTAAAACAGATTTTTTATTGTTACATCGTTTAATTGGCTGGCTAATAATTGGGGTTTATGGAATTATTAGTGGTGCTGTAACTGCTGTAGGTAGAGTTGGTTTTGGTGTCGAACAATCTTTGGCTCCAAGATATACGGCTTTTTCTTTATATTTGATGGTTTCTTTGGTTTATTTGTTGGCTATTTTTTGGCAGTTAGCTAGTGAAAAAAATGTTCAGACAAAGTTGATTAAATATACTTCCTACTTTTTAGTTAGTATTTTGATTATCTTACATCTTAAGACTACTATTAATGCTTTGGAGAGGATGAGCGATCGCCGAGTAATTTTATTACAAAGTAAGGCTTGCCTGTTAATGATAAATGTTATTCCTCAAGATGAATGTTTAGTGACTAAAAGAAGTCCTGAACCTCTGAGAAATACAGCTAATATTCTGGATAAATTAGGTTTTTTACAACCTGGTTTAGTCAAGAGTAAGAATATTCAAGATATTGCTGGAGAGAGACAAACAGAATTAAATTATGGTTATTTTGATACAGTTAATCAAATTGATAATCGGACTTATTTTGCCAATGGTTGGGCAATTTTACCCGAAAGAAATGAAGTTGCTGATGGTGTGATTTTAACTTACGAAAATACCGAGGGAGAAGACATCATATTTAAGTTAATTAATCAGAGAATGCCGAGACCTAGTGTCAAGGAATATTTTGATAATTCAGCTTATTTAGATTCAGGTTGGCAAAAGTCTTTTACTGTGGAAGAAATTCCTCAAGGAAAGGTTAAACTTAAAGCTTGGGCGTTTGATACTGAAGCTGGCAAAGCTTTTTTATTGAATCAAACTCAAATAGTTAACGGGCGATCGGTAGTAATGGAACGAAAATATGCGCCAAGGCTGTAAATCATACCACGCAAGCTTTGTAGCAACATCTGACATGTATATAAACGCCCTCAACACTCACTCATCAGAGCAAGAGTATTGTCAATACTCTTGTGTTGTAAGAATTGCTCTCATAATAATATAAATTTAATTTCTACTTACAACTCCTCAGTTAATAAGATTTGCAAAGCGTTTTGAGCAACTTGTTTTGCCCTTATACCAATTTGAAAAAAGAATGTTACGAATAATAAGTGCAATAAAAAGATTTTGTAGGAAATGTCCCTTTGACAAAAAAGAGAATTTACGACCTGAAAATTGGTATTAAATCTATTCCCATACGACTCCTGAATTCTGGATTCTGTTTGCGGAGCATTCCGTAGGAAATTCTAATAAATACCCTAGCTATTTGTAGCAAACATTTATCAAATTGGTATTAATGATATGACTTTTTGATACTTTAAAGAATGTGAAAATGACCCATCAAGGCCCGCAGTTCCTCAATTCCCATTAAACCAACTCTTTCGGTGGCAAAAGTATGACGTAAATCATGGAGTCTTACTCCTGTTAATATGGGACTTTGATTGGTTACTTCTCTCCATAAGCTATAAACTCTATAAAATTTTTCTGAGGTAGAGATCAGACAATTTCATCTTGCCAAAGTCCGATATTTATTCATCCTAACTCCTCATAACGTCGCCGTTTGAACTCCAAGATTTTGGCAGATAATTATCACTAGAATACTGAAACATATTCGCCATCATCCACAAGACAAATAACGTTTATTAGGTATCAAATATAAACAACTAGAAAAATCATTAAAACAAAAATAAACCTAAACGGTTTCCTCCAAATTCACAATTCATATCCCATATTTTAGAATTACTTAATCTTTGACAAATTGTCTTTTGACAAAATATTTACTGAGAGATTAGGGTATTTCTCAAATTTATCAATTTGAGGATTTATCAAGATGAATTTAATCTTAAAAAAATCTACAGAATCAACAAAAATCAACCAAAAGTTGCAACAACTCCGACAGCATAAAAGATTGATGGTAATTGACACCAGAGTGGAAAATTATCGCCAGTTAGCCACCGGAGTTACTCCACAAACAAAAGTTGCTTTAATTGACCCTAATCGTGATGGCATAGAACAAATTACCGAACTTTTATCTAACTATCCAACTAATAGTTTGTATATAGTTTGTCATGGCGATCCTGGAATTTTATATCTAGGAAAAACACCCATAAATGAGCAATATCTTGCCGAATATAGTGGATATCTGCAAGAATGGGGCATTGTCGATATATTACTTTATAGTTGTAATATTGCCAGTCAATCAAATAACTTTATCAAACTTTTACATCAACTAACTGGAGCTAATATTGCTGCTTCAAAACATCAGGTGGGCAACCCATTAAAAGGTGGAACTTGGGATTTAGAAAGTCGCATTGGTTCAGTTACTTCAGAGATAGCTTTTTTACCACAAATTATTCAATATTATCCTGGAGTGTTTCACGGTTTACAATTCTATTTCGGTCAAGATGAAACAGGTCAAATCAGAGCCTATCTTGGCAAAGATGACAGCGTGAGTAATGGCTACACCAACCTATTTTCTGACGACTATCTCACTTTAGCACCAGTTGGGGTTTGGGATGACCGAGTAGTAGAAGAATCAGATACTGCCTTCGACTATCGCTATACTGATAACGCATCCTATTTTCCTGGCTTTACACCACAAATAGATATGTTCTACGATACTCCTGTAGACGGTAGTCCAGTGGATGATTCTTTCGATCGCGAACGCAATACTTATTTCCAAGTCAACTTTCTCGATGAGCTGAAGGTTTGGGATGGAGAAAGTTTTGTGACCACAGGTGGAGAAGTGATGACCTGGTATCAAGAAAACTGGTTAGTCAATGATGAAGGTGAATGGTATGTAGAATTCGTAAATGAAGTCACTACAGGGGAAGCTGTTGTAGAAGGACAACCCTACTATTATGCAGAATATGACCAGGCAGGTAATGACCACTGGCATTATGTCATGGAATTACAGGCAGGTACTTCACCTACTGGTATTGATGACGGACTTTACCTCTTGCCAGTGGAGGTTGAGACTAACATTCCTGGTAGCATTCCTTCCGATCCTGTTTATATTCTCTACAATCAAAATCTCTCTCCCGCCCCCGATGCAGACCAAGATACTATTCTGGCAGCTCAAAACTATCTGCTGGAAAACTTCGGCATGACCGAACCAGCTCAAGAATTTAAAGCCTTCTTAGACAGCAGTCAAAATGGAGTAGAGTCAGATGCTACAGGAGTTGCAACTTTTAGTCTCAATGCCGAACAGACAGAAATAGAATATACGATTCAATTCAATGGAATCGATCTAATTGAAGACCCCGCAGAACGTACCACCGATAATGCTGTTACCAAAATTCACTTTCACCACCGCGACTATGGCACTAATGGGAGTCATGTTTTGAATATCTTTGGGGCACCATCCGTAGATGATGATGACATTGAGATCGACTACGAAAGTGAAACAATTACAGGTAAATGGGATTGGTCTGATGCTGCTGCCAATTTTGCTCGCCATTCTGAACCCAAGTCTGATGGGGTTTATGGTGACTGGACAGCTCCCGAATTAGAAATTGAAGTTGTTGAAGCTTACGATGATGGCACTTTAGGTATCAAACTACTAGATGGGGAACCCCGAGACGAACTCAACATTTTTGAGGGAACTCAGCTCAACTTTGCCAACGGTGCAACAGTTGAGATAACAGAAAATATCACCATATCTACGGTAGAAGGCACTACAGTTGCAGCAAGTCTGCTAGAAGGAGGCGATCTTCCTACCGGGGAAATAGCCATTCTGCCTACCGCTCAAATGCCGGGAACTCAACCAGTGATAACTTCTCTAGTTAATCTATTTCATGGCAACCTCTACGTCCAGGTGCATACAAACGAAAATCCTGAACCTGGTGATATTCGAGGTCAAATATTACCTGTGAGAACTGTGGAGGATGCCGAAGATGGGGTACTTCATGGCAGTACGAGTAATGAATTATTTGAATTGAATGCTGCTGATGTTGGAGGTCTGGAGATTCAAGAAGTAGCTGGTCGCGAAACTTTGACTCTTGAAGGTATGGAAACTTCTATGTCAGACTTGCATCGAGAAGATACCGATCTAATCATAGATGTTAACCAAGATGGCAGTTTCCAAGCAGCAGACGATCTGACACTGAAAGACTTTTTTGCAGAGGAAGCAGGAGAAGTTGGCGTAGGTTATATTGAGTTAGTTGATGAGATTTCTGGTTCTGAAATTTTAACAAAAATATCATCTAGTTCTAACGACCTACTTAAGGGAACTTCAGGAAATGATATTAAGCAAGGCAAAGGTGGTAACGATATTATCTTTGGCTTTGCTGGTGATGACGAACTCTATGGCAACCGGGGTAACGATATTCTCAAAGGTGGTGATGGTGACGATATTCTCAAAGGTGGTTATGAAAACGATACTCTCAAGGGAAATAGTGGCAATGATACTTTAATTGGTTGGTTGGGTTTCGATGCTTTGCTTGGTGGCAGTGGAGAAGATAGTCTGAGTGGTGGTATCGGACGCGATCGCCTGAATGGAGGAGAGGATGACGATATTCTCAGTGGTGGAGCGAGTAAGGATAAATTTATTTTTGCTGCTAATAAAACATTTAGCGAAGCAAATTTAGGTGTGGATGAAATTACTGATTTTGTATCTGGCAAAGATCGAATCCTCTTGGATGTGACTGTATTCACTGCCATTGCAACTACTCCTGGAGAAAGTCTAGATAGTAGCGAATTTGCTGTGGTGGATGGTGAAGCTGATGTATTTACCGCTGATGCTACGATCGTTTATGACTCTGCTAATAGTACCTTATATTATAATCCTAATGGTATAGAGAATGGGTTGGGAGATGGCGATCGCTTTGCTATTTTCTCTAATGGAGTATCTTTGGAGGCAGATGATTTCTTAGTCAGAGCTTGACGCTCTTTCCTTTGATTTCATTAATATCATGTCCGGTTGAACAGTTATAAATAAATAACGACGGAGTCCTCAGGAGTCAGGAGTCAGGAGTCAGGAGGGAAGAAAGAAGAAGAACAAGAGAAGAAGGAGAAAGTTTTTTCTCACTAATTATCCGGACATAATATAACAACAGCGATCGATTGATAGCAGTTTTCATTAGAATAGAGTACAGAGATGTTGGCTTTAAGGCAGGAGCTATGTAGTCTACCAAAGCGAAAACGGCTCCGATCGCGGTTAGAAATTTATAATTATATCATCCGGACATGATATAACTAGGTTTTTTGCTACGGAATGCTACGCAAAAAGGTGGGTCCAATATTGCGATTAGTTACCGTAACCTTGGGGTTTTAATGCAGAAATGTAGTCTGGATTTACTTCTGCTGAAAAGTAAGCCATTAACTCCGTACAAGTTGATGTAGGTCGAAACCAATTCACTGCTATACACTCAGAATCATTTTCACATAAGTTAGAACATTCTTCTGGGCCAGAAACATCGGTAACAGCAAGCCCTCGCCCTCGGATAAATACATCAGGGGACAATGGCCCCATATCGTCTGCAAGAGCTGAAGTTACATTTGCCAGCATCGTACCGAAAAAAACCAATGCGACCAGCATGATTCCTGCGATAATTTTCCACAATCTTTCCATTTGTCTCTTCGTTTATCCTTATATTGGGTGCTTTTCAAAAGGAACTTTTCAGAACATTTTTACCTTTCCCTCAGATGAAGACCTTTTTCTCTAATATTTTCTTAATTTTTCCTTCTCAAACAACTACAGACAATAATTGACTTTTCATCAAGCAATATCTATAGAGATAATCTTGGACGAATCTTTCCAAGGATTTTAGTTGAAAACTATTTGGTATTATTCTGTAAGCATTTCCTACGGAATGCTGCGCAAACAGTTATTAGCTATCAACTCTCAGAAAAAGGACAGGGTTTTAATGAAAATAGACTGTTTTAGCCAGTTTTTGTAGTAAGATTTAATTCTGACTCAATTAGTAAAGCTTTTATCTAAAACTAAAAACAATACCTAATAGCTGATAGCTGATAGCTGACGGCTGAATGCTTACATTATTCTGCTCGAAAAACTTATTCCACAGTCAATTTTAATTCCGGAAAGATAGAAGATTGAATGAGTTGCTTTTCCTTAAATTGAGTAGATTTATACTCTCCATTTTCTAGGGTATTAACTGTAAAAGTTGGCTGTTTGGGATAACCGATAAATTTTCTTCCTCCTAATCCCAAATAATCCACAATCCAATATTCTTTAATGCCCATAATTTCATAAGCATCTAGTTTGAGAGGATAATCATCGCTCCAATTGCTACTGACAACTTCAATTACTAACTTAATTGACTGACTATTAATTAAAGTAGATTCTTTTTCCCAACGTGGTTCATTCTGAATAAAATCTCGGTTGACAACAATTACATCTGGTTCGTAACCTGATAAATTATCGGTTTTGAAAATACATTCTTTAGGGATAAAGTAAGGCGACCCTGAATGCCTAATTTCCAAGCTCAACTCAGCCATTAAAAAACCTGCAATTTGAGAATGTTGACCTCTAGGTTTAGGCATTTGAGTAACTACTCCGTTATGTAATTCATAGTGGTATTCCGACTGTTCTGGATACCAATTAATAAATTCATCAAAATCACTAAAACTTGTCCTATAAAGTACCTGGGTCATAATATCAAATCCGGTTGAATACTTATTATTATAGTTGGGAGTGAGGGAGTGAGGGAGTAGGGGAGTAGGGGAGTAGGGGAGATGAAATATTGAAGTAATTATAGAATTATAAACAGATATTAAACATCTCCTCCAAAAGAGGGAGTAGGGAGTAGGAAGTAGGGGGAAAGAATTGATAAATAAGAGTGCGGTAATCTAAGCATTCAGCAGTCAGTCATCAGCTATCAGCTATCAGCTATTGCTTTTAATTTAGGATAAAAGCTTTATTAATTGTTTTACTACAAAAGTTGGCTTCCTTACCCTTAAAGTCAGTTGTTAATTGTCAGCATTCAGCAGTCAGCTATCAGCTTTATTAATTTTAGTTGACAATTTAAGCTTGCTGTTCTTGTGCTTCAATTCTTTGTTTAAAAATGTTGTAGAAGTTAAGCAAATGCTTGCTTCATTTATTAAAAAGCTGTTTGCGCAGCATTCCGTAGGAAGAGCTGACAGCTAATAGCTGAATGCTTACCTGATAACTGATAACTGAAATGACTACTCCCTAAAAGTTGACAATTATAAACTAGATATGTATGATTTGGGCGAGTAGTGAGTAAAGACTATGAAAAATATAGATTATTCTGTAGTTATTCCCATCTTCAACGAAGAAGAAATCATCCCTGAACTATGGCGACAGTTATTAGATGTTTTACAGCGACTTGATGGTAATAGCGAAGTAATTTTTATCAATGATGGTAGTGTAGATTCTTCCTTTGAACTGTTAAAAAAAATAACTCAGCAACACCTAGAAGTAAAAATTATTAACTTTTCTAGAAATTTTGGGCATCAATCTGCTTTGTCTGCGGGAATAGATCATGCTGATGGAAAAGCAGTTATTTTAATGGATGGAGATTTGCAAGATTCTCCAGAAGCAATTATTAGTTTTTCACGACTTTGGCAACAGGGATATGATGTGGTTTATGCTATTAGAAAAAATCGTAAAGAAAAATTGTTGAAACGATTAGCATTTAAAAGTTTTTATTACATTCAAAGAAAGTTGTCAGGAATTATCACTCCAATGGATGCAGGTATCTTTTCATTAATGGATAGAAAAGTCATCTTAACTCTACGACAAATGCCAGAACGCAACAAATATTTAAGTGGTTTAAGAGCCTATGCCGGATTTAAACAAATAGGTATTTCTGTAGAACGTGGTCCTCGATATAGAGGTGAGCCTAAAGTTTCAGTTTCTAAGTTATTTAAGCTTGCTTTTGATGGCATATTTTCTTTTTCAACAATTCCTTTGAAAATGGCAACTATTTTAGGCTTAGTATCTGCAATTTTCTCTTTTATTATAGGATTAATTGGTCTTTACTTTAAATTTGTTTTAGGGCAAGAATTTTTATCCTGGGCTTATGGTTTAACTACAACATTTTTTATGGGGGGAATACAACTGCTGTCTCTAGGAATTATTGGAGAATATATTGGTCGTATTTACGATGAAGTTAGGCAAAGACCGTACTATATTATTAGAGAAAAAATTGGCTTTGAGAAAATAAGTTCAGATGAAAGTTAAAAATTTTAACAGTGGGTTGAACAAGAATATTTAAGTTATCTACTAAAAACTGTGGTACACAATTTTTCAGTATCTGGATAACAATTTATATTCAATTTTATTTATAAAATATTTTTTTCACTCAGCAGATTAATTTTATAGAGTTGAAGAAGGTTTTTAGTTATAGTTTTTAGGTTAATACTTCAGTCTAATTTTAAACCAGGGTTGCACAACAAGTTTCTCTTCAATCTACCACCTAAAATCTAATACCAATTTCATTAGGACTTACGCATAACTACCACTTATGCCTAGGGGTTAACGGCCAACCCCTAAAAATGCTGTATAATTTCGTCTTTTGCGTAAGTCCTGTTCATAAAATATTGCTACATTCATGGAAGAGTAAGCAGGGATTAGGTAGGGATATTGCATGCAATGTCCCTAGGTCGCAGAGGAAAAGAAGTATATGAAAAAAGAGAAAAAAAATTAAATATTTACAATATCTGCGAACGATCAAATTTTATACTTAAGGCCAAAAATTATCTTTTTCTTTTGGGTTTAATACCCCGCCGTCTACGCGGTATTTACAATTGGTTGGGGTTTGAGTCCCCATTCTCTTTTTCCTTTTTCGGTCTTTCCTTCTTACTTCTTCAAAGATTAAGATCTAACTACCTTTTTCAAATTGGTATAAAACCTTTAGAGCGTAATGAGGATAATGACAACAGAAAAAAAATCCCCAATTAGCAAAAAAATCTTCAAGAATAATTTCCAACTTTTAAATTGGATAAGTATAGTTTTAGTTATACTTCCAGCAGTTGCAATGGGAATATTAATTCTGACCTACAGCGTTAATATGCCTTATTGGGACCAATGGAATCTTATGCCTCAGTTATTCATAAAAATTTCCCAAAATTCCTTGTCCTGGCAAGACTTGATTGCTCAACATAATGAAAGTAGAAAACTATTTCCACGACTAATATTTCTCGGACTGGCATATTTAACTAACTGGGATGTTAGATATGAAATGCTAGTAATATTTATCTTAGCTTGTCTAGTTTCTGTTAATATTTATCGCCTCAATCGATTAACCGTAAATGCTAATTTGTTGACAACTTCACTCATAGCTTTCTTGACAAATATCCTGATTTTTTCTCCAATTCAATATGATAACTGGTTTTGGGGAATCCAATTAGTAGTTTTGATGCCGATCGCTTGTATTACTACAGGAATTTCAGTTGTCTACTCCCACTTTCATACTAGATATAAATTTTTAATTTGTATGATGCTTTGCATCATTAGTACTTTTTCCTATTCTAATGGGATGATAGCTTGGATAATAATTTTACCTGTATTAATATTAGTTACGGCAAAATCAACATCAGATTTACTGAAACAAAAATGGTTATTCTTAAGCTGGATAGCAGTTTTTATCAGCAATATAATTATTTATTTTTATGATTATCAAAAGCCTGAAGTTAGCCCTAGTCTTATACCAGCATTTCGGCATCCAGAGCAAACTTTACAGTTTTTCTTAGCCTTTTTGGGTTCTCCTTTGGGTTCTGGTTTTGAAATATCTCCTCTTACTTCTTCGATATTTATTGGTGGAGTAGAAATAGGAATATTTTGCTGTTTATTTATTTACCTACTCAAACATATTAAAAATTACCATATTTTAGAGAGAACTATTGGTTGGATGATGATTGCTATCTACTCAATAATTAGTGCTTTAATTACTGCCGTTGGTAGAGTTGGTTTTGGAGTAGAAAGTGCTTTACCTTCAAGGTATACAACATTTTCTATTTATTTAATAATCGCTATTATACATTTATTACCAATAGTTTTGAGCCATATTTATAGTCAGATAAATCCGATAAAATTGCAAGTATGGCTCTATAAAGTTACAGTGGCGATCGCCATGACTGGATTGATGATTTTACACTATAAATCGTTTACTTATAGCGTGAAAGAAATTAAATCTAGCTATCAATTGCGTATGGAAGGAAAAACTTGTTTATCATTCATTAATATCATTGAAAATAAGTTTTGTATTGAAGAAAATATTTTAGGAAATTATGATCATGTTAAAGATTTAGTCAAGGGACTTAATTACTTAGGTATGTTAAAACCTAATTTAGTTGCCAGCAATAATATCGAAGCGATCGCTGCTGAAAAATCTCCAGATCAAACTTACGGATCGTTAGATGGAATTATACCTTTAAATAGTTGGTACTTTGTTAATGGTTGGGCATTTTTACCAGAGCGTAACGAGCCTGCAGATGCAATTATTTTAACCTATAAAAATCAAGCAGTTGAAGAAGGAAGAAGCGGTGCTACCCCGCGTCGGCGACAGATCCAAGGGAATGCACACCAAGAGAGGAAGAAGGAAGAAGCGGTGCTACCCCGCGTCGGCGACAGACCCAAGGGAATGCGCACCAAGAGAGGAAGAAGGAAAAAGTGGATGGGGACTCAAACCCCAACCAATTATAAACACCCTGTAGATGGCGGGGTATTAAACCCAAAATCAAAAGATGATTGGATTATTTTTGATGTTTTGATGTCTGCTCAAACTCAAAGAGAAAATTTAGTTCAACTATTCAATAATCCTGCATACCTTAACGCAGGTTGGGAACAAACAATTTCTGGTAAATTACTCCCAGAAGGTAAGTTGAAAATTGCAGCTTGGGCATTTGATGCTAAATTAGGTAAAGCTTATAAATTAGATACAAATCACCTGATTACAAAAAATGGTAGTGGAGTAGGAGAGTAGGGGAGTGTGGAAAGTATTATTTAATCTTTCTATATAGGCAGTTAAACCAGTTTATTTTCCCACTGAGCTATGTCTACAATCAGAAAAAATCAAATCATAAGCTCACCAGAAATCTGTATAACAAATTGCACATTGCCTGTAAATATCCGGCAATCAATTCCACAACCCTAATACACCTTTTTCACGTCTTTCTCCTAACTAAAAAGAAACCCACAATTTCTTTGGTGTCTATGTCAATGGCTAGCCACAGCCATTGCTTGTAATATTTGCTCCCAACAAATGACCACATTTAATCACACTCAATAGTGAGTTTTCCAGTTTTTTTAGTAGATTTAATAGATTGATAAACCTCTGTATACTTACTATTAACGTAATGCGTGAAGCCATTTTTCAGATACACCTTTTACAGGAATAATGCCAGCTAAACTAATTTTTTCACTTTGATAATTTATCAATCAATTCTTTGGTTTGATCGTTGATGTATACTTTAGAGTTATTTGGGACAAATTGTATTTGACAGGTTTGACATTGATATTTCTATTTTTTGTTATGAATTGTGCCATTTTTCACAATATTGCCACTACCACAATTGGCACAGATTAAATCATTATTTGGCATAGGATTAGATATTGATGAAATATTTTTGAAATGTATATTATCAGATTTTTTTGTATTACATTTAAGGTTGAGTTATTTATAACGTACTGATTGATTATATCAAGTGTTAGCGGAGCTTTGTGTTAGCAATCGCCGACAAAATAAATTTTCAAATTTCAAGTAGATTGAAGTTCAATATTTGAGAGATTAATATCATAAATTGATCATTTATATTAACCTACCACTACATATATAGGACTACCCAGGATTTTTTCTTTTTTATCCTTAATACAATTATGCTTTAAACCTTAATTATTCGGTAAAATAGCTCTATAGTCAACTTCTTCACCTAATATAAAATGTTAATTAATTGGCAAGACTTAATAGCAGAAATAAATTTTAAACATAAACAATGCCAAGACGATCCGATAAATGCTATGGCATTTGCTTATTCTTTAGGGCAATTATTACTAGAAACTCAAGCTTTATTTTCTCCCACTGAATGGCAATCTTGGTTCAAAAAGAATTGCCATTTCTCAGAAAGTTGTGCTGAAACTTATCTGCAAATAGCTAAAAGCTGGCCTAGTTTCCGGACGCAATTAGATCCTTACAGAAAAGTGGATCTATCTGCTATGGAGAATATACCCCAGATGTCACTTATTTCCTCTAAGTCAAAGGATAGTTTTGAAGAAGATGTGGAGACAGAAGTTAAGCAAATTATTCCTTTATTGAGCAATGCTGAAAATTTTCCGACCTCCCTTCCAGACTCTGAAAAATCTGAAAATGCTACAATTATTAACTTTTATCTTCGTGGGAAAGTAGTTCCAAAAGCACGCCCACGAGTTACGACTAATGGTACTTATTTACCACCTCGATATCGTGCCTGGAGAAATCAAGCAGAAGTTGAAATTTACCGTCAAGTTTCTGACCTTAATTTAGAAGTAAATTTACCAATTCAAAGAGCAGCTATTTCTATCAGTTTTTGTGGTAAACATCGTACTAATTCTGATTTAGATAATTTAGCAGGGGCTTGTCTTGATGCTTTAACGTTAAACGGCGCGGGGGTGCTGCAGGACGACCGCTTGGCTTGTATTCCTAAACTTAATCTTGAATATATTCCTAATACTAAGGAAACGGGAGTTAAGATTACAATTGAAATACTTCCTGTGAGATAAATCGTTAAATAATAAGTTTTAATTTAGTATGTTATATGGCTTTGTTGCACAAAGAAAGGAAATAGGGTAAAAGTAACAGTGCGTGCCACAGCAAACCTACACCAACGTAGATATGAGTAAGTCCAAGTCTAAATGGTTTAAACAGGCAAGCCCAAAAGCTACAAAGTTGAAATCTAGTTAACTCCAATATTACCGCCACAACTTTAATGGATTTAACTCCGAAAACATAGATTAATCCTCTAGTATTAGCAGGTGCTTTAACAGAGGGAATTTATAATTTTCAAGTAGGCAAAAGAAAATTTGATTTTGAAGAATTACCTTTTGCTGGAAGTGAGTTTAGTCATCCTTATTATTGGGCACCATTTATTTTAATTGGTAATAGATTTTGAAGCATATCGTAGGTTTTAGGTAGTAGGTAGGTCTAATTAAACGTTAAAAAAATTGTAGGGGCGGATTTTCACCTAAAACCTTGACGTATGGTTTATATAATAGACATCTGGTGAAAATAAACTTACCCTTTATTTAACATAAGCTAGAGTTGTAAAAGTTAGTTCCCTAAATCATTTTTCGTACATTTTTCCTAAAAATCTATTCCCTGTTGCTTTCCGGAGCTGTTGCCTGTTACCTGTTATGTGTAAAAAGTCTATATCTTTTTCACGCCTATGTCTAATCATTGCCTACCCCATCATATTGAGTGGATACTTTTCTATCTTTCTGAGAACTTCTCTAATTAAGTTCCTAACATTTGTAATTTATACAAACTAGCATAAAGACCTTCTTTTTGTAATAATTCTTCGTGAGTACCAGATTCAATTAACTCTCCTCGCTTCAACACAAAAACCCGGTTAACATTTCTAATAGTCGAAAGTCGGTGAGCAATAATGATAGCTGTTCTTTCTGCTAAAAGTTTTTCTAATGCTGATTGAATTAAAGCTTCTGTTACCACATCTAAACTAGCAGTTGCTTCGTCAAGAACCAAAATTCTCGGTTTACGAATAGCAGCACGAGCAAATGCTAATAACTGCTTTTGACCACCAGAAAGATTAGCCCCTCTTTCTCGTAGTTGAGTATTATATCCTTGGGGTAATTCTGCAATAAATTTATCTATATTTGTGTTTTTTGCTGAGGTTTGAATCTCCTCTAATGAATAATCTTCTCCCAAAGTAATATTGCTTTTCACATCTCCAGCAAATAAAAAACCATCTTGTAAAATTACGCCAATATGTTTTCGTAATTCTGCTTGAGGTAAGTCTTTAATATTAATTCCATCAACTAAAATTCTGCCTTTATTGACATCATATAAACGACAAAGTAAGCGAATTACAGAACTTTTTCCTGCTCCAGTTGGCCCAACTAAAGCAACTTTTTCTCCTGGTTTAATAGTAAAGTTGAGATTTTTCAGAACATATTCATTTGGTTTATAGCCAAACCAGACATTTTCAAATCTAATTTCACCAATTTTAGAATTGTTAACTTCAACAGTAGGTAATTTTTTAATTTCTCCTTCTGGGTCTAGAATTTCAACTTCTTCATTGAGAAGATTAATAATACGTTCTACTGCAGTTAAACCTGCTTGAATAGCTGTAAATTTTTCGGCAAATTGTCGCAGAGGATCGAATAAACGTTGAGCATATAAAATGAAAGAAGATAAAGTGCCAAAATCTATATTTTCTGCTAAAACAAATTGCCCTCCCAGGAATAATACTACAGCGATCGCAACTAAAGAAATCCATTCTAAAATACCAGAGATAGCTGAGTCATAAAAAATAGTTTTATCTAGTGCTTTTACATAATCGATATTATTAACTCTAAATAACTCCGAATTAAATTTTTCTCGGCGAAATAATTGTACTACTCCTATACCAATTAAGTTTTCTTGTAATTGAGCATTTAAACCAGAAAGTTCATCTCTAGCTATATAATTAGCTTGCCTATATTTTTGCTGGAAATAGATAATAATTGTTGTTACTGGTAACATCATTAATATTAGCATTAAACCCAGTTGCCATTGCAAACTAAACATAGCAATAGCAATTATTAAAATCGAAAATAAATCGCTCAAAATACCAATAGCACCTGTAGAAAATACATCTCCTAAAGCTTCAACATCACTGGTAAGGCGAGTAATTAATTTTCCCACAGGGGTACTATCAAAAAATCTAACTCCTAAAGAAAGAACGTGTTTAAATAAGTCATCTCTAATATCAGCAGTAATTTTTTGTCCGACTTTTTGTACTAAAAAGCCTTGTAAAGATTGAAATATTAGTCGTATAATAATAGTCAACATTAATATAGTTCCTAAAATATTCAATCCTTGAGATAATGATATTTGTTGGAGAAATGACCAGGTTTTTTCTCCTAAAATTAGAGAAATTGCTTGCCCGATTAATAGTGGTTGAATTGCCCCAGAAATTGATAATGGTAACAATAATATCAGTGAGGCAAATACTAATTTTTTGTGGCGTAAACCATAGCCGATCATTCTTTTAATTAGTTGCCAGTCTGTTTCACTATTATTATTTCGCTCTTTGCTTCTATTGGTTTTCGGTGAGATGCTTCTCATAGATGTTTTTTTGGTTAAACTCTAGGTATTCTGATGTTTTTATAAGGTAGCATATCAGCTAAACATTCACAATTGATATTGATGGCTAATAGTAATTTGATAAATATTTGCTACAAATAACTAGGTTATTTATTAGGAGTCAGGAGTTAGATAGAGGAGCCGTCGGATTGGCGACGTACAGGAGTCAGAATAAATAACTTTAATACCATTTATTAGGTCATAATTTATCTTTTTAGTCTAAGAGATATCTCCTGCACGTGTCTTTTAAATGCCCTGATTATTCGTAACATTCTTTTTTTACGCTTGGTATAATAAATAATTCTAATTATCATGGCTGAAATTGAAAAAGAAAGATTAAAATTAAGACAATTTATCCTTGATGATTTGGATGAATTATACAATCTGTATCATAATCCAAAGGTAATGAAATATGTAGGAAAAGGCATCCTCACTAAGCCAGAAACAGAAGCAAGAATATTAAGCATAATTGAGAGTTGGAATCAAAATAATTTTGGAATGTGGGCGGTAGTTCATAAAATAGATAATAAAATGATTGGTCGTTGCGGACTTTGTTTTCTCGACAATACTCCAGAAATTGAGCTTGGTTATTTATTAAATCCTGCATATTGGTATCGAGGATTAGCAACAGAAGCAGCAAAAGCAAGTTTAAGATATGGATTTGAAGAGTTAAAGTTAGAGAAAATTGTCAACCCAAAAATATTGCCTCCCGACGAGTCATGGAAAAAGTAGGAATGAAATACGAAAAAGAGGCTAATTATTATCAGACTAACGTGATATACTATACTATCTTAAGCAAAGAATATCAGCCTAATAGTTAATTGTATGTTGTACTTATAAAATCTTGAAAAAATGATGAGTAAATTGACTCTAGTTATCGGTAATAAAAACTATTCTTCTTGGTCATTACGAGCGTGGTTAACGATGAAACAAGCAGGAGTGAAATTTACTGAAATTAAAATTCCTCTAGATACACATATTACCCACCAAGAAATTTTAAAATATTCTCCTACTGGTCTAGTACCAGTTTTGTTAGACGGGGATATTAAGGTATGGGAATCTCTTGCAATTTGTGAGTATGTAGCGGAGAAATTTGCCAATTTTTTGTGGCCTAAAGACCGCGAAGCACGAGCAGTAGCACGAGCAATTAGTGCCGAGATGCACGCAGGGTTCCCAAATTTACGCAAATATATGCCCATGGATTGTCGAGGTCGTTATCCAGAGGTAGGCATAATTCCGGAGGTGAGACCTGAAATTGAGAGGATCGGCAAAATGTGGCGAGAGTGTCGCGAAAAATTTGGAGCAGAAGGTGATATGTTGTTTGGTCAGTTTACAATTGCTGATGCTATGTATGCTCCGGTTGTCTCTCGCTTTGCCACTTATAAAGTGAAACTCGAACCAGTGGCACAAACTTATGCTGAAGCAGTTTGGGCATTAGCTGATATGCAAGAATGGTTAGCAGCAGCAGAAGTTGAGTCAGAAACTATTTTTGATTCAAAATTTTAACTGACGATCTTTTAAATTCATCAAATGCAAATTCTTTTAGTGGATGATGAACCAGAGTTAACTTCTCCTCTAAGTCGTGCTTTGAATCGAGAGGGGTATAGTGTTGATGTTGCCGATCATGGAAAAATTGGTAGTCAGATGGCAAGTCAGGGTAACTATGATTTGCTGATTTTAGATTGGATGTTACCTCACAAAACAGGATTGGAAATTTGCCAGGAGTTACGCTCGCGCCACGACTATACACCTGTTTTATTTCTTACTGCCAAAGATACAGTAGACGATCGCGTTGCTGGATTAGATGCTGGAGCAGATGATTATTTAGTTAAACCTTTTGAGTTGCGAGAGTTATTAGCAAGAGTTCGGGCATTATTACGTCGTCCCCAAAACATTGAAACAAGCACAACTGAGCAACATTTACAAGTAGCAAATTTAGAGCTAGACATAGAAAATCAAGTAGCTTATCGCGGTGGACAGATAATTAATTTATCAGAAAAAGAATGTAAATTGCTGGCATATTTTATGACCTACCCCGGTCAACTTCTAACTCATCAGCAAATCTATGAATATTTGTGGGGAGAAGGAGAAAAACCAAGCAGTAACGTTTTAGCAGCACAAGTACGTTTATTA
This sequence comes from Okeania hirsuta, assembly GCF_003838195.1. GTDB lineage: Bacteria > Cyanobacteriota > Cyanobacteriia > Cyanobacteriales > Microcoleaceae > Okeania > Okeania hirsuta. The sequence goes on along the minus strand of NZ_RCBY01000008.1, from coordinate 22,053 downwards.
CGACGAAAAATAGAAGTAAATGGAGAGTTGCCACTCATTTATACTGTTTATCGAAAAGGTTATCGATTTGGAGAAAGTAATTACGATCACTGATCGCCGAATAATTGATAATTTCAGGTTTGAGACCTCTACTTTTAAGAAGAAAAATCATTCTTATCTCCTTTTGATCAATCTTCTGATTAAAAAGAAGAGGTAATTGTTAATGATGAATTGTTAACTGTTAATTTTTGAACTAGCATCATCTTGGGATGATTTTGTGCATCTGCATCTGGACTGTCAGCTTACATCTCCATCGCATCTGTCTCCATCATCCCTCTGAATAACGCCTTTGAATCAAACCAAAGTAAGTAAATAACTTACAAATCGCCTCCCCGAAGTGCCAGTAGCACAATAACTACAGGGCCAGCAATGACAACCATGGCCAACATTGTTAACTGGGCAATAGTTTCAAAGTTAATGTTGCTGAACAAATCAGTTAAAAACCCCATATTTCCCCTAAAAATAAATCAAATATATACTGAGCTGAAAAACCGTTTTTTATTCTACCAAGCTATCGCTACTTTAATTTAAGATACTTTACAAAACTCAATAATTTAGTCTGCTACAATCAGAAGGCCGTTAAGAAATAACTATTGGCTAAAAAAAAATGGCTAGTTGGTGTTGTGTAAAAAATTGTGGTGCTTGTTGTTACTTAGACCCAACAGAGCGTCCAGAATTAGAAGAATATTTATCTACAGAAGAGCTAAAGCATTATATGAGTTTAGTAGGAGCAGATGGATGGTGTATTAATTACGATAGTTTAACGCGAGAATGCCGTATTTACCCCGAAAGGCCCCATTTTTGTCGAGTCCAACCAGATACCTTTAGAGAATTGTACGGTATTGAACCAGAAGAACTTAATGAATTTGCCATTGACTGTTGTCAGCAGCACATTGGAGATATGTACGGCGATCGTAGTCTAGAAATGTTGCGCTTTAATCATGCAGTGGGTATTAACTCAGGTTTTCAGAGATAACGAACTCAGAACTCAGAAGTCAGAAGTTGTTTTTGTCAGGAGAATTTGAGCAACTCTCCAAAAACATTTTGCCTTAAAAGACGGGGTTGGGCGACCCAATTATTTTGATAAGTAGAGTAGAGTAGTTGACAGTAACATAATTATCTGAAACAATAAAGAAAATTTAAAGAATCTACATATACTCAGTAATTTAGTAAATTAGCCTGTGAAATCTTTTAGTGAAAATACACCTCAACCTAAAATAAATTTAGAACAAAAAGAATTTTCTGAGAGCTTACCTTTACAAGTTGCCTCAGAAATGGGTGAACTTTTACCCCCCAAAAATTCTCAATCAGAACAACAAGAAACGAAAGTAGAAAAAACAGGAGCATGGAAAGTATTTGCTTCTACTTTTGTCACAATATTTTTAGCAGAAATTGGCGATAAGACTCAGCTTACTACTCTGTTAATGACTGCCGAATCTCAATCTCCTTGGATAGTATTTTTAGGTGCAAGTAGCGCATTAGTAACTACAAGTTTGTTAGGGGTTTTGTTGGGAAAATGGTTAGCCAGTCGCCTCTCTCCTAAAACTATAGAAAGATCGGCAGGAATGATTTTATTACTAATATCTTTAACTTTAATAGTAGAGGCATTTTATAAAAATTTTTCCTAAGCATTTCCTGCAGAATGCAGCAAAAACAGCTATTAGCGGTCAGATATCAGCTTTTATTAGTTTAACTTCTACTACATTTTAAACCAAAGAATTGTATTTGATTAAAAAATTATTCTTTCTTCTTGATTTATTACTTTTTAATTTCTTCCTTCTTAACTACTATGGATTGGCAACTTTTAAGCTTAAGTTTTATCGCAGTTTTTTTATCTGAATTAGGAGATAAAAGTCAATTAGCAGCCATCGCCCTTGGTGGGTCTTCAAAATTTCCCCAGGCAGTATTTTTTGGTACTGCAACTGCTCTATTATTAACTAGCTTTTTAGGAGTTTTAGTAGGGGAAGGAGTAGCAGAAATTTTACCAACAAATATAGTAAAAATTACGGCTGCAACTGGATTTGCATTTATGGGTATTCGTCTTTTATTCTCTGGTGAAGAGGAAGTAGAAGAATCTGAAAATAATTGAGATTGAAAAAATCCCCATTTTCTAGAATATTTGAGAAAGCACTGTATGGAGTAAAAATAATTATGCTAACCTCTGTTGATTCACCCAAACAAATTACTCTCGAAGAATTTTTACAATTGCCATAAACAAAACCAGCAAGCGGATATATTAACAATAAAATTTATCAAAAACCAATGCCGCAAGGAGAGCATAGTAGAATTCAAACCTGTCTATCATCAGCAATTAATCAAGCAGGTGAACCACAAAAGTTAGCAATGGCATTGCCAGAATTAAGATGTACTTTTAACGGAGGTTCCATAGTTCCAGATATTTCAGTTTTTGCATGGCAACGTATTCCAAGAAAACCCAATGGTAGAATCGAAAATAGATTTTAAATAGCACCAGATTGGGTAATAGAAATTCTCTCGCCAGACCAAGGTGCTAATCAATTAATTAATTAATAAAATTCTTTTCTGTCTAAATAATGGTACTCAGTTGGGTTGGTTAATAGATTCTGAAGATGAATCTGTACTAATTTTCCAACCTAACCAGCAACCAGAAGTTAGATATGATTCTGATAATTTACCCATCCTCAATTTATTAACAGATTATTAACAGATTGGCAATTATCTGTTGCAGATTTATTTGGTTGGTTATATTAGATTTAGTGAGTAGGGAATAGGGAGTAGGGAGTAGGGAGTAGCTGAATGCTTAAATACTAACTAACAAAACTGGTTAATATTCCTAAAATTTGCGGTAAGTTTTTGATAGAATATTCCTCTAAATCTAATACTAGAGTTTGAGCTTCTAATTCTAAAAATTGCCAAGCTGTTCCTGTGGTAATAGCTCCATAAATTTTGCGAATATCATTCCCTTTATTTTGATTAAAAATCTGGGCAGCAACCATTTCGGCAATACATTTATCAAAGCCAGATTTAATATTATCATTCTTAGCTTCTACAAGAGTAACTATTGGTGCTTGAATTATCGTTTGTAATGTGGAATGACTAATAATAAAATCGCAAAAACCATTTAACTCTAGCTCTGGATTAACATTAAATTCGATGCCAGAAAATAAGCCTATTTGATTATTAGATATTTTTTTACTTCTGCTAATACTGGAGCAATAATAAATTCTGTTTGCGGAGCATTCCGTCAGGAAACGAGCTTTTTCCGAAGCGTTCGCGCTAGCGTTGCGGAGCAAATCGCCACTGCTAATGGTAGATAATATTCTAAAGCTTCTTGAAGAAATTGACTGGGAATAACATCTGGTAATTTATTAAATTTACCCAAGTTTTCGACCAGCTGAAGATTAAAATTAGTGAGAACTTCCTCTAAGGTAAATTTACTGTAAGGCATGAGTTTCTTTAGAGGTCATTTTCAGTTATCAGTTAGTCAGTTAAGGGTGGGCAAATATTAAATTAATTGAGATTAATTTTATCTCAACCAAAATGCACCTACCCTACTTTCTTCACCTACAACATTGTTATAGCGTTTATCTGGCTAGTGAGGTAGTTTTTTCTTTCTTCCCTGTTGCCTGTTCCCTGTTGCCTGTTGCCTGTTGCCTAAAGCAAACGAATTTTGTACCTCACGCTTTTTGGGAATTGCTATATTAGTTTTTTTGTTGATAACACCAACCAAGTAAAGTACCGCCAACAACTAATTTAATTACTTCTAATAACCAGTAACCGCCGTGCATTTGATTCATGGTCACAGGAACTTCTTTAACTGACTCAAACAGATTTAGATTTATACCCAAAGCACTCATTTGAGGAGTTAAACCGTAAGTATCAATTAAAGCGATCGCCAACAATGCTATAGAAAATATAATTGCTGTTTTAGTATTTTTAATTAAATTATTTGGTGTGGCACTTAATACTAATAAACCTGTTAAACCCAAGCTTGCACAAATTAATTCAAGTCGGTTAAACAACGAAAACATTATTGAACCTGCTGCTGTAAAATCTGATGTATTCATCATGCCAGAAGCATACATACTAGGCATAATTACCACGTCTAAAATTATGCAGGCACTTAACCAGAAACCTAAAGTTAAACAAACTATTGTTTGCCAACGTTTTTGATTAGATTCCAGATTTGAAGAAATAGTTGCCATATATTTTTACCTATTTAGAGTTATATATGAATTAGTTATCTTCAGCTTAACTAAAATTCGCCTCAATTAGTATTAAGTATTTTTACAATCTGATTTTGATAAGAAATGTAAAAATAACTAAAAATTCCCAAACAAAAAATCTAAGTTATAGCACTACGCAAATAGGGCGCGGACATTTATAAATGCTAAAACTCACTCAGGGATTATTTTTGACTTTTTACTTTTGACTTTTAACTTGCGCGTAGCGCTGTAGTAATTAAGTTGGTGGGCATAAATAGACGTTTCCGTTTGTCATGCTGCGCAAAAAAACGAAGAGTCTGAAAATGAAGCCAGAAGGCAGTTTTCAACCTAATTTTCAAAGTTTTGAATTTCTCTGGTTATTTTACGGATAATTAAACCGACCTACTTAGTAATTGGCACACTTTTCAAATAACTTGATACTAATTTAATATTGGGTTGCATAGAATTAAGGTTTCAAGAATAAATAATTGACTTTAGATCGAGGTTGATAACTTATAGAAGTTGATAATTTTGTGGAGTTTCACATAAAATTGGTATTACTATTTTAGAAATAAATTTCAAAACTTGAGGCGAATTTAGGTAGAGAAAGTTTCCCTAATTTGAGTATTAAAAATCTCAAATTATTTCAACTAGGGAATATATATTAAGGAATTATTTTCCCCTCAACTTTATCCCTAATACAAATTCGATCAACGTTTTTTACAAATAGTAGAAGTAATAAAGAAGGAAGAAGCAATAAGCAAGAAGGAAGGAGGAATAAATATTTAAAAAAAAGAGAAAACGATAGAAATTACCATATAAAATGAACTGAATAAGCTATTTTTAAGCATATCCGATCAAGATGCAATTTTTAATGTTCAGTTATGGCAAATTTAAATTGTGAATATATAGTCATTTAAAATAAGAATAAAACACTTTTTCGGCTGAAATTCTTTACAAGGCAAGAAACCTTTTTCTCAATCTAAGCTGAAATAACTATATAGCAATTCCCAAAAAGCGTGAGGTATAGCGCTGTGCGCAGGCAACAGGTAACAGGCAACAGCTCATCTGGGGGAATAAATTACTGATAATATAAGACTTTTAGCTATTTTGCCCCTCCTGCAATTTGTAAATATACCAGCGCTCATTGCTATACAAAATTTTAGGTTTGAGGGAACAAGGAACAGGGAACAGGGAATAAAAAGGTAAGCATTCAGCTATTAGCAGTCAGCTATCAGCAATTAATAATGAATAATTACTTCTCAGGTTTAGTCCGGAGATTTTGAAAGTAACTTTTTATTCTTTCCTAAATTTCAAAGGTTGCTTTTACCTTTCCCAACATTAATAGCTGATAGCTAATAGCTGACGGCTGAATGCTTACATAAAAAGACAAAAAGATAACTGTACCTCACGACCTTGGGAAACCCTATATAAGCTTAAAACATCTGTATATTCCCTATTTATTTCCATACCGGGTGTTCCTTCCATCCACAATTACATTATTTCCAAAATCAAAGCATATTAGCTTAAATCTATATTTTCTCCAAATACTTAAACCAAGTAAAATACAATCCAATCGACAATAAAATAAATATTAATAATAAAATACCAAAATTATCCCACTGCTTCATCATCAACATCATTCCCATCAAAAATAAAACCAACTGCCAAGGAATAGCAATAAAAGTTGCCATAATATCTCGTTTATTTTCTGCCTGAATTTTTGCCTGAATATTAGTTGGTAATTTTTTCCTCACTACTTCCCAAAAGCCAAAAGGTCTCGTCACCCGATAAAAATTATCAATTGTTTCTAAGTTAGTTGCTGGTGTAAAAAATGTCCCCAAAATACATCCTAAAAAAGAACAAATACTCGGCACCAAAAATAAAATATATTCCTGAGCTTGAGAATTATTCGCCACAGGTAAAATTACCGCTTTTGTCAAAATAGCTGCAACCAAACCCGCTCCAGTACCAATGGCAAACCCATAACCATTAAATCTCCACCAATACCATCTCAATACTAAAGGAATAAACAACCCAGTTCCTAATCCTAAAGTTAACCATCCCCAAATATCATTAATATTCGTGATATTAAAACTAAACATTAACCCTAAACCAACAATGACAATAGATGCTAAACGACCTTGATTAACTAATTGTTGATTAGAAGCTTCAGGTTTAAGATAAGCTTGATAAATATCCTTCACCCAATATGCAGCACTAGAATTAATAATAGAATCAAAAGTTGACATTGCTGCTGCAATAAAACAGGCAATTAATAAACCCTTAATACCTACCGGAATATATTCAGCAATTACAGTAGGTAAAACTAATTCAGGGTCAGAAATTACCTGATTTTTCAGACCATAATCTATCCCTAATACTGCAAAAGCTGTAACTAGAGGCCAGCGAAATGATAATAAGAAAATCCAGAATAAAGAAAGTAACCCAGCCTCACGATCGCTCTTCGCGGCAAAGTAACGTTGAGCTACATAACCACCCCCACCAGCAGCACCTTCGAGAAATACTTTAAAAGTATAAAATAACATCACTCCACCAAACAAATTAAAAATACTATAATCCCCTGGCAAATCAATAGTTATTGGTGGGGTGAGACTACTCCATTCTGCTAAATTCCATGTTTTTAATTGTTCTGTACCAGGAATGGAAATTGAAAAAGTTTCTGGTAGATTTACAGTTTTAAAAGCCATAAAACAGATATATAAAACTGCCACAAAAATCAAGATTCCTTGAAAAACATCTGTCAAAACTACTCCATAAAAACCACTAATAGCAGTATAAATTAAAGCTAATAAAATGAGTAAAACTCCAGCAACTCTATCATCAATTTCCAAAAAAATTCCTAAAAATTTGCCACCTCCAACGGCAAAATAGCTAATAGAAGCAATAGCAAAAATAATATTAGCAACTGCACTAATAATTCTGGCAATATTTCCTTCTCGACCCATACCAAAACGTAACTGCATCCATTCAGCAACAGTCATTACTTGAGCGCGACGATTCCACTTTCCAATAAATGTCATTAAACAGGCTAGATATAATACTATTCCACCCCTAATTTCAATAAAAAATCCCTTAGTCCCCAAAGCATAAACTAAAGCAGTTAATATCATAGTACCTGCAAGGTCAGTATTAGAAGCCATACCAGAAGCACCCAAAACCCACCAAGGCAAATTCCGATTTCCAAGAAAGTAAGATTCTATTCCTGTCGAAGCTTTTTTTTGTAGAAAAACCCCAAAACCCATAATAAATACCAAGTAAATTATTACAACTGTATAATCAATTATTTCCATAAAAGTAAATCTATAAATCAATTATCATTGATAATTTTATACCAAAGATAGCACTATAGCAATTATGAGATTCTCTGATAATTATGATGATAAAGCTGAGAAAATAAACTATCCGTTGATTCTGTTTTTTAATTAGAGTTAGTAGGCCGTATCTTCAACAGATATTATATTCGGGGAATAGTTTTAATTGATGCAGGTTATGGCAATAACACAACTTTCCTGAAAAGACTCGAAGAAAGGAAATTAAAATATCTAGGAGAAATCAGACAAAACAACAAAAAGTAGTAGTTAAATCAGAAGTAAAAATCAGAATAGATAAACCTCTTCAATAATTGATAATTGATCATGAATAATTGATAATTACTTCTCCCTAAAAGGAAGAGGATTGACCCTTAAGGAAAATTTTTTCTTGTTTCTCCTCTAAAGGAGAGGGTTTAAACCTTAATTATTAAATAATTATTCAATAAGGAGCTGACCATTAAATAAATTTGAATCAGTGGTATTAACTCTAGAAAAAAAAGTTTGAGTTAGTACATTTATCAAAATAATATGGGTCGCGCAACCCCGCCTTTTAAGGCGCAATATTTTTGGAGAGTTGCTCACGCATCTCCTACTTCCCCTCCTGGGAGGGGTTAGGGGTGGGTTAACTTATGACTTATGACTTATGACTTCTGACTTCGTTAAAGCTTCGGTTTCGCACTTCAAAGGAAAAATAACTTTTGCTATAGTTATAGCACTACAGGAATTGGTTAGAACATTTTTTAATTCTGTTTCCTGACGGATTCCGCACCGAAAACCATTTTACAGTTCGCTATTCCCAGATCCAGTTTTCCCTATTCCATAGCGCGTAGCGCTATATGAATGCTAGTTATGCGCGAAAAAAGAACAAAAATTGATTATTTGATTACCCATATTGAGAGGTTAAAAGTAACATCTGAGTGGATAATAGATATCTACTCAAACAGAAATTGGATAGAGGTGTTTGATCGAGAAGCTCTCATTATGTTTGGGGTTAAAAGAATATCAAGGAACGAGATAAATGGAGCTTGAAACGCCTTTTTGTATTGATATTTTGTGCTTATACTTTAATTATTTCGTATAAGTTAACTGAAGGACTAAAAAGGTAATAGGCAAATCAAACTTTGAAGACATTTACTGGTGCTGATAAAGCTTTTTTTGCAGTTATATATGCACTGTTTTATTGATTTTTTGACTAACAATATTGACCTGTTTACCTATCACAAGTAAAGTTTGGTCTATATTAAAGCTCTAAAAGTTATGTAAATCTCATTAGGAGAGAAGGAAGGACTGAAATTAAAAAAATCTGGGGTTGTCTGAGTTTTAAGCTTTTGATATATCCTAACTTTGATTTCGACTGCTATACATCTGTTTGATAACTAGAAAATAATTAGACATCTCCAGTAATAAAAAATAAAACCAATTATCCCACAGAAATTATCAATTCTTTCCGCCTACTCCCTATTCCCTAATCCCTCTTTTCCGGAGATGTCTATTGGAAAAACCTGGGGTTGTCTGAGTTTTAAGCTTTTGATGTGTCCTAACTTTGATTTCGACTGCTATATATCTGTTTCATAGCTAGAAAATAAATTGCCAAAATAAATGCTATTTTACCAGTACTAAGTAACTTGTTTCTCATCAATATACAATTTACCCAAATTTTTCCTTCTGAATAAAAACCTGATTCCTCAATTTTTTTTATCCTCTATTTTTATAAAATTTTTTAGCTGTCAATGAAGAAGTGATATAAACTTATTTATGTTTTTTCTGAATGACGACTTTTTCTAGAGTTTGTAGCAGTTTTGTACCCATACCTTGCTATATAAATTTTGTAGCAACAAATAAACTATAAATTTCTGCTTTGTCGACATGAATAAACCCAAAAGTAACGATTATCTTGGCCTAAGTTGCCACAAAAATCATCTATTATCGGAATCTTAACAATGCTTTTCTTCTAATTAAAGATTCTATTTATTGAGTTTTATAGTCTTTATAGCAAATTCATTTCTAAGTTACATAAAATAATATCTCGATCAGGGTTGACCATAGATCGAGATAGACAAGTTAATAAATTTCATAATTCTGTGCCACCTCACATAAAATTAAGTGGTGTAACACCATTTATCAAAAGTCCTACTACGCTCATAACCTTGATTTTGCCAACTTATAAAGCAACTTCTATTCCTCCATTCTTGAGCGATCGCTACCAACAAAATGAACAAATTTCATCCTACTTAGGTAAGGCCAAAAAATCACCTTCACCATCATCATAACTATTAAATACTCCCCACTAAATTCAAGAAATTCAACTACCCTTGCTGAAAAAAAAGAGAATTAACTCCAAATATTTTTTTCTTTTCTATCCTGGATGGGTAGAGACTTGAAATTTTAATTATTCAGTAATTCATTTCGTCATTTAGTCAGAACAAATCATCAAACATTTTATGATTTTCCTGTCAAAAAATATATTATCGTTATCTATCCAACTACTTATTGATGATTTTTATTCAAAAAATTCCTCCGATAATTTAGCCTTGATTTTATTCCTTCATTCTTGAGCGATCGCTACCAACAAAATGAACAAATTTCACCCTACCTAGCTAAGGCCAAAAAATCACCTTCACCATCATCATAACTATTAAATACTCCCCACTAAATTCAATAAATTCAACTACCCTTGCTGAAAAAAAAGAGAATTAACTCCAAATATTTTTGTTCTTTATTTAGTCAGAACAAATCATCAAACAGAGATATTACCGTTATCTATCCAACTACTTATTGATGATTTTTACTCAAAAAATTCCTCCGATAATTTAGCCTTGATTTTATTCCTTCATTCTTGAGCGATCGCTACCAACAAAATGAACAAATTTCATCCTATCCAGGCAAGGTCAAAAAATCACCATCACCATCATCATAACTATTAAATACTCCCCACTAACTTCAATAAATTCAGCAATAAATAAATAGTAGTTAAAAATTTAAGCCCAGCAAAGTTTGCCGTCATTGATATAACACTAAAAATTAGTTACTCTTACTGATTTTCAGAATTAATACGATTCATTTCCCAAGTAGTATAAGTACCAATTGGACTCCAAAATATATAAGGTAATAATAATATTCCAGCCCAACTATTAATTTGCCAGACAGTCAAAATTAGTATCAGATTTAATACAAAACCCGTTCCTCCAATAATTGTTCCTACCTTCAAATTTTGCATCCAAAACATCACAGGTGTATAGGCTATTGTCACAATTTCTAACAATAAATATAATGCCATTAATAACCAAGTTTTTTTAGTTCCTGGCTCCTGTTCCCAGATAATATATGCAGACCAAGCACCACAAATAAAAATTATCGTCCAAATGCTAGGAATTGCTCTTTCAAAAGTTAACCAATTAGGTCGTTGTAGATGTCTAAACCATTGGATACCTCTAGACGGCGTAAAAATACTACTACTGAATGCTATTAAGAAAGTAACCGCACCAATTATCATCCAAGATTTAATCATTTTTTTTATAGTTTATAATTCATAGCAATACAAAATCAAATTATCAGTATTCAGTATCTAGCTAGTTATAGTTTTTCTATTTTAGCCTTGATATTTTACTAAAGTTTGGGAGCCCTAACCAAGGAAGCATTAAGCCAGAGTCTAAGCTTTTATCTAATCAATTACTATTTTTAGGAATCCTAAATCATTCATAGTAATTTGATTGTTCTCAGTTCCCTCAAAGTCTAAAATCTTTCACAAATTGAAGAAGATTGCTATCTTCAATAAGATTGCTATCTTGATCAGAATAACACTCTATTCCTACTATTTATGAGGAGTATTAGGTTTAACAAAAGATGCAATCTAAACTCAAAAAACTCTGATGTAAAACCCACCCCCATAACAGTAAACTATTGCTAAACAAATTAACTAACCAAGTCGATGATTTTGTTCTAGTTCAATACTAGATTCATTCTCATTATCTTTAGGAACAAGAAAATTACCATTTTGAGGCTGTAAAACAGCTTTAATTGTTTTCAGAAAACGATTTGATGAAACTTTACCATTAAGTCTTTGACGCTCTTTTACCTTCTTAATAAGATGTCGCATTACAGATACATCTAATTCATCTATAAAATGGTCAGCTATTTTTTCTCCCATTAAATCAATTGCCTCAGAATACTGCTTTTTTAACATCTCTATGGCTGCATACTCTTCATTATTAATTTCCTCTGAAGTCTTATTTATTGCATCATAATCATTACAAACAAAATTTTCTGTTCCTTGATGTTTTTTTGCCGAATTACTTACATTTGTATAAATATTATTTTCCATCATATTTTCACCATTTTCCTGAGTAAACTTTTGTGTTGGAATTTGACGACGATCTATAAAACTTTGATAATCGATAATACTCATGCCAAGATTATAAATATGATGATGTACATGATCTATTAGATCCACTTCATCTGGATTGTAGTAACCACGATTATTGTCAATACCATGTAATTGTGCCCAACGTTTTAGAGTTATTTCATCGTCTAAATTGTATCTCTCTAACATTTGACTGGTAGTTAGCTCGCTTTGTGGTGTTACTTTAAAATCACTCATTAATTAATTCTCCTTAACATTATTTGATTCCTGTATATTATAGATTTTATATTAGCATCAAATATCGATTTCAACTATAATAGCTGGATTGCCACAAAAAAATAAATTAGTTTGATAGAACTTTATAAATACTCTTGAAAATAATAATTAAGCTTAATTAATTTACCAGATTAATCTTAGACAAAAAGTATAGAACCTCACATCTATGACTAAGGAAGAAGTAAGAGGGAAGTAGGAAGAAGTAATAAACAAATTTTGAAGAAGGCAGAAGGCAGGAGGGAAAATTAGACCAGGATCTCTTCTAAACGTCACTTCGTATCTTATAACCCCAACCAATTTTAAGCACCCCCCTTTCAACAATTAATAATTAATTATTAATTATTAACAATTACCTCTCCTTGAAAAGGATAGCATTGACGCGGTAGGGAAAATTTTTTCTTTTTTATCCTTTAAAGAAGAGGCTTTAAACCTTAATTATTCCGCAAGGCAAGGTATTAAACCCATGATAGAAAAGATCAAAGAAGAAAAAGCAATCGAAATAGGTTGCTTATAGGATTAGATAAGTTCTTTTTATGCCTAATTTACAGTCTTTTTTTTGTAGGATTCTTTTTTGAAATTGATATAACATATAGATAGTGTTTATAGATGAGTTGTAGATATTAGGCTATAATTTATTCCTACTAAAAACTCTCTTGATTCACGGTCACTATTCTTCATAATCTCTCAAAAAATTAATTTTCTGTTTATAACATCTGGAAACACTTTAACATCATCTATAATTAAAAACTAAGCCTTTTACTGCAATAACTATTACTATGCCTGTATACGATTATTTTTGTCCAACTAATCAGCAAAAACTAGAAGTTTGGCACAGTATAAATGAAAATATTACTACTTGGGGCCAGTTATGTAAATTAGCTAAATGCGACCTTGGTGACACCCCAGAAGACACTCCTGTTAAACGTATGATTAGTGCCCCTAGAATAATAGTAGAAACAGGCATCAGCGATTTAAAAAGTCAAGGATTTAGTAAATTAGTAAAAAGAGACCAAGGAATCTATGAAAATATCACAGCAACAGGCGATGAAAGTCCCATAGTAAATATCAACGACCATAGTACCTATCCAAATTTTAAGCAAAAACTAGGAGACTAAATATCACAAAAAGCTTTCTAATTTTTACTCCAATAATTTTATCCAAAAATAAAAATTAGAAAATCAAAATCATGGTTTATTACATCAACAAGCTACTGCTGTTATAAAAATTTTGATGGTTGCTTAATATTCATATATAGCAATTCCCAAGAACCGTGAAATACAAAATTCGCTTGTTTCAGGAAGTAATGAGTATTAATGCGGGAAACAGGGAATAACGATGCGACCCCGCGTCGGAGACAGACCACAGGGAATGCGCATCAAGACAGAAAAGAAGAAAAACAACAGTATCTCAGTAACTTGATAAGCACTATATATAGTCGAATAATGTATTAATAAGTAGAATATATTAACAAGTGTTTTTTTCTATATTAAACATCTCCAAAAATCAAAAATAAAATCAATTATCACACAGCAATTATCAATTATTTCCCCCTACTGCCTACTGCCTACTCCCTGCTCCCTCTTTTCTGGAGATGTCTATTGATTTATGACTAATTCAAATTCTAGTCTTTTATTCCTATTAAAAAAACACAATTTCCAGCCTTATCTACAACGTTTTTTGCAACTACCAATAGTCAATCTTACTATTGGTATCATCATAATTTTGTCCGTTATATTAACCATAGTAGAATTATCTATACCTGAAAAATAACCCTATCTATTAATATGTAATACATTTAGTAAAATATTCACTATATTATTTGTTATAGAATTAAGCTTCCGGTTTATAGTTGCCCCTAATAAAAAAGTTTATTTTCAAGAATACTGGTTAGATATAATAGCTATATTACCATTACTAAGAGTCTTCAGATCGATTAGAGCTTTACAACTATTACGCTTACTAAGAATACTCAGGTTACCTGGTTTTTTCAACCGTTATGCCAGCTCCTTTCTTTATATCTTACAAAGAGGAATTAAAGAATACCTAATCGTTGTTTGACTACTGCTACGAACTATTATGTTTGGTAGTGTTGCTATCCTAGTATTTGAAAGTAGTAGTAACCCAGACTTCACTTCCTTAGAAGAAAGATTTTGGTTTAGTGTTTATTCTCTATTTGCTGTCGAACCAATTCCGGCTTCACCATCCTCATTAGGAGGAAAAATAGTTGCAGTGTTTGTCATGTTTATGAATGTTACTATCTTTGCTATGTTGACTGGAAAAGTATCAGCATTTATGGTAGATAAAATCCGTATAGAGGATGATATTGTGGACTGGGGAAGCTTTAGTAATCATACAATTATTTGTGGTTGGAATCGCAAAGCTGAGATTATAGTTAGAGAATTTAAAGCTGCTGGTTAAAGCAAAGGAATACCAATTATTGTAATAGCTGAATTTAATGATGAACCTAATTTTATTGCCCCAGATTTAAAATTTCGGATACAATTTCTCAAAGACGATTTTACCAAATTTACTGCTTTAGAAAAAGCAGGTATACGTCAAGCTGAAACTTGTATTATTTTGTGTGATAAAACCCATGGTCGTAGCGATCAAGATGCAGATGCTCGGAAAATTTTAGCAGCTTTAACAGCAGAAAAATTAAATCCAAATGTTTATACCTGTGCTGAATTACTTAACCGTGAATATGGCTCTCACTTAGATATGGGTCATGTCAATGATTATATAGTTAGCCAGGAACAAAGTGGTTTTCTATTAGCTCAAGCTGCTTTGAATAGAGGGTTAATGGGTGTATTTTCAGAATTACTAACTTATGAAAGGGGAAGTCAGTTTTATCGGATAACTATTACTGCTAAATGGATAGGGAAAACTTTTTTAGACTTGTTTATTTATACATATTAAGCAAACTCATAACGCTATTTTAATAGCAGTTTCTCAGCCTCAAGGTAAGTTTTAAATTAATCCTGAACGCTATATTTTTCAGGAAAAATATAATTTAATTGTTATAGCTTCGAGAAAAATAAAATTATAAATTTGATTATTTTAAGCCATTGCTTTTAATTGTTTTTAGCATTAATAGCGGTTGGCGAAAAATAGCTAATATCATATAGCAATCCTAAATAGGTTGCGGGTAATCAAAAAGTAAATAAAAAAACTGAAACTCTTACCAGTTAAGTGTTCCCAGTTAAGTGTTCCCTAAAAAGCAGTAAGATTTTTGACACGAATAAAATAGGATTGCTATATCTCTTTAAATAGGGTTTGCTGAAAAAGTCTTATGGGTGAGGGTAGGAGGACCGAGTCAGGAGGACCGAGTCAGGAGAAATGGGAATTATAGAGGAGGTAGGAGGAAAAATAGTTCCTTGATTTTTCTGCGCAACTATGCGCCTAAAATGCTAATTTTTTGAACCTAAGCGACCTAAAAGCTGGGACTTTTTTCAACTAAAAAATGCTAATACCTTTATATGTAAATGCTTTTAGATTTAATCAGCAAACTCTAAATAACCACTTCGGAAAAATTTAGGGGGTAGGGAGCAGGGAACAATAGGAAATTTGTTTGCTCCCCATGACAAATGGAAAAAATATTCTCTCTCAAGATAAGAACATTTTTATTATGGCTAATTAATGAGACTTGATATAATAACTTAGTACAGCAATCCTGAATAGGTCAAAACCAAATAAAAAATACAGCAGATTTCATATAAGTTAAGGTACACCAATACTGAGCAAGATTCCTGCATTAAAAAAGTATTATTATTAATGTCTTTAACTGTATATATAACGCTACGCATTAAGGTTTTTGACATCAATAGAAGCTGAAACCCTTTTTATTTCCTTATTGCCTATTGCCTATTGCCTGTTGCCTTACGCGTAGCGCTATACTTGCAATTTACTGTAAATGGAAATAATTGCCATATTTTAAGAATTAATAACTTAAAACTTAACAGCTTTTTCTGGTGTAGCTAAAAACTCTCGCAAGCGAACTAAACTAAAAGTCTGACCTAAATTTAGAGGCAACATAGATATTCCTTCTAAACGAGATTGTATCCAACCATCTCCCCAATACCACTCGTGAAATCCATCAATACCTTGACTAAGTAACAACCTCAAACAATTTGACCCTACTACATCAACATAATGTTTAATTTCTACTAGGCCAACCATACTTTTAAACTCTAAACCCTGAGACAATTGTTCTGGTAGTCCAGGAGAAAAGCGTTGAGGCCACAACCATGTTTGTAACTGAGATGAACATAGTAAACTCTCTCTGATCGTAGCTTCAGTAGCTTCAATCTCAATCCGCAAATGGCTTTTTTGGAAAGTACCTAACATAATAATATAGTAATATAATATTTGAATTTATACTTGGTATCTCTTTCTCAAACAAAAATAGAAAATTACAAGCATCTAGGTTAACATTATTTCCCTATAATTAGGGATGAGTGAAGCCAAAATTTGCAGCAAATTTACTTATTTTTATAATTTATTACTAGATATTTTAGCAAAAAATTATTTCTCAAGATAATATTCATCGTAAGTTTTATAACTGAATAATACTATCTATAATATATCATTATATCTAACAACTTAGACTAACACAATAAGCATAAAACTAATACAAAAACTAGGGCATAAATTATGTATAACCATTACTTACATCTATAATAAATATCTGACAAACTTAACAGGAATATTCCAACAGAGTTATGATAAAAACAATTAGAATTATTAAGAAATGTAAGGACTTCAATGGCAGATCGACTAATTAGAGCGACAGCAGCAGAAGGTGGCATTCGTGTTGTTGGTGTAATTACCACCCGCTTAACTGAAGAAGCAAGACAACGACATCAACTTTCTTGGGTGGCCTCTGCTGCTCTTGGCCGCACAATGGCTGCTGGACTATTATTAGCTTCTAGCATGAAAACTCCCGAATCAAGAGTCAACATTCGTGTCCAAGGCAATGGTCCTTTAGGAGGAGTTCTTGTGGATGCAGGACTAGATGGAACAGTAAGAGGCTATGTAGACAATCCTACAATTGAGCTGTCACCAAATAAAATTGACAAATTGGACGTAGGAAAAGCAGTAGGCAACCAAGGCTTCTTATATATAGTAAAAGATGTAGGTTATGGCTACCCATATTCCAGTACGGTAGAGCTAGTATCTGGAGAAATTGGAGATGATATTGCTAATTACTTAGTTACATCAGAACAAACACCATCCGCTTTAGTACTAGGAGTATATGTAGATAAAGAGGGTATACAAGCAGCAGGAGGACTTTTGTTACAAGTTATGCCCAAAGCAGCTATAGATGAAGAATTAGTTCAAACCTTAGAATCTCGTATAGCTTCCTTATCAGGTTTCACTCCATTACTTAGAGCTGGCAAAACGTTACCAGAAATTTTTCAACAACTTTTGGGGGACATGGGGTTAAATATATTTCCTGAAAGTCAAATAGTTCGTTTTCACTGTGGTTGCTCTTTTGAAAAAGTTTTAGGAGCCTTAAAAATGTTTGGCGTTGATGAACTAAAAGATATGATTGAAAAAGACAATGGTGCCCAGGCAGTCTGTGAATTTTGTGGAGAAGTATATCAAGCTAGTAAACAAGACCTGATACAACTAATTGAGGACTTACAACAACCCTTCACAGAAATTCCTGTTGGACAACTACATAAATCATCTTCATAAGTTTATTCTAAGAATTCAGAACACATAGAAATTGATCGTTGTCTTCTGAATTCATAGCTTTATAGAACCAATTTGATACCTTGGTCACAAGAATAAGGGAGGCGTAGGTTCGGCAATGAAAATCAAATGTGAGGGCTAATTTTTCTGTAAAAATTGATGCTTCAGATAATTACGAAAGATAATTACGAATAATAATTATAAATTTATAAATGTTAAATAGGATACATGTTAAATAGGTTTCATATTATTAAATATGGGTTTTCCATATTAGCGATAAAACTAAGTTTTTGTTTTCATTTTTTCAACTGAAAAACTTGTAAAACCTCCTGGTATTAATTGTTTTCTCAAACAATTAATTTTCTGTTCATATTGAGGTTGCATCTTTTCCCAAAATAGTGTATAAATATAAACCGCAGATAATTGAAGCCTAAATTTAATATTTTAGATAAAGGCTTACCCACAGGCTAAACCAACCGGAAAGTCATTAAGCATGAAATATATCTGTTGCTTGCTGTTCGGGATAAGTAGTGTATATGAATGAAAAATACAAAACAATAGACCGTATACGGACACTACGCCAGATGAAGCAAAAAAAACAAACCCAATGGCAACTACCTGAACGTAGGAAAAACCGCGAAGAAAGACTGCAGCAACTTAGATCCAATGGCAGTCAGATACAAACATACAAACATCCGGCCAAACCTTCCACTCTGCAAAAATATTCAGTTTCTCCAATAGAAAAAACTAAGCAAAAAAGCCCAAAATCTGCAAACAATACTTGGCCGATAAAATGGCTATTTTGGATAGCACTATTGGTAATAGTTCCAGCTGGGGCAGGTATAACAGCCATATCAGCCTTATTCAAATTACCTTCTCAGGCAGATTGTGAAGCAAGTTACTGGCCAACCGCATCAGCAAGCAAACGTCTTTATTGTGCTCAGATATTAGCTACTTCTCCCACAGTAGATAGTTTACTTCAAGCAATTAATTTGGTAGATGTTTTATCAAATGACCATCCAATGCGTCCAAATATTGATGTTTACATTGAACAATGGTCTGAAAAAATATTGTCCCTGGGAGATTTAGCTTTTCAAGATGGAAAATTAGAAGAAGCTATTAAAATTGCCCAAAAAGTACCTCAGAAAGTTTCAGCTTATCCAGTTGTCAAAGAACAGATTCAAAATTGGCAACAAACTTGGACTA
The DNA here is from genome assembly GCF_003838195.1 of Okeania hirsuta. Taxonomy (GTDB): domain Bacteria; phylum Cyanobacteriota; class Cyanobacteriia; order Cyanobacteriales; family Microcoleaceae; genus Okeania; species Okeania hirsuta. The sequence continues at coordinate 2,959 of NZ_RCBY01000008.1, read as the reverse complement.
AAGCTGAAACAACTTATAAGAAAGCTCAAGAACATCTGCGTCAGGAAGAATGGAATCAAGCTTCCATGGAAGCTTCTCGTCTACTGTCAGTACCAAATGTACATTGGGAAACGAAAAAATACCAGGAACTAATTAACGACATCAAAAGAACTCGCCAAGAAGGTGGCAAATTAAACCAAGCACGAGAGATTGGCCAACAAGGTGGACTAGATAATCTCACCAATGCTGTCAAAAAAGCTCAAGCAATTGGGAAAAATAGCTATCTCTATCAGACCGCTCAAAAGTTGATACTAAATTTGGGCGAACAAATAGCAGATATAGCCTTAGTAGAACTAAATGAAGGAAATTGGCAAGAAGCACTCAAGATAGTTAATAAAGTTCCAGAAAATGATGTCCTAGAGGAAAAAGTAAAAGATATAGAATTATTAGCTCGTGCCCATTCTCCAGCTAATCTGGGTACAATAGTGGGACTAGAAGATGCTATTGCTCAAGCTCAAAAACTCAAAACTGAACGACCTCTTTACAGCAAAGCTCAACAGTTAATTAGTATTTGGCAACAAGAAATTGCAGATGTCAAGATTATAGAAGAAGGAAAAAAACTAGCCCAACCAGGAGGAATTAGCGATTTGAAAGCAGCGATCGCTAAATTGCAGACTGTTCCTCCTTATAACCCCCGTGGACAAGAAGCAACTACTTTGATAGGAAATTGGAGTAGACAACTACAGCAACAAGAAGACCGGCCTTATTTGGAAAAAGCAGAAAAATTAGCAAGTTTTGGCGATATTAGTTCTATACAAGCTGCCATTGATGAAGCAAGTCAAATTGGTAGGGGCAGAACTCTATATGAGGAAGCTCAACAGAAAATCCAAAGGTGGACACAAAGAGTTCAACGTTCTCAAGATCAACCAATTCTTGATAATGCAGAACGCCTAGCATCCTCAGGTAATTTAGAACAGGCAATTATTACAGCACAACAGATTCAACAAGGAAGGGTTCTATATCCCCAAGCTAACTCCAAAATACAACAGTGGCAATCTCAAAAAGAGGCAAAAGAAAGTTTAGAGAATGCTCGTCAAGCAGCAGCAGTAGGTACGGTAGATGGTTATGCTCAAGCTATCAGTTTAGCACAGAAAGTACCCACTTACAGTTCTAGGCAATTGGAAGCTTCCCAGTTGATTAATCAATGGGGTCAACAAATTTTATCGATCGCTATGGACGAAGTTAATCAAAATGTACCACTAGCTATTGAGATTGCTAGAAAAATCCCGGTAAATAGTGTTGCTTATAACTCAGCTCAGAGTCAAATTAGAATTTGGCAAACCTGGCTGAATCCAACTCCAGAATATCAGACTCCAACTCCAGAAGCTGTAGAGTATCAAACTATACCTATACCTCCAGACCAATCTCAACAATTGAGAGAAGAAAATCAAAAGACCATAACAGATGAGAGAGGTAAACCCCTAATATCTGCACCAAAGTTTATGAATAATAATTAACACGGAGGAAGTTCGAGAGCTTGGTAACGCCCTCAATTTAGGCGCGGGGGCGGAAAAACGAACGGCGGTTTCAACCCCCCTTAATCAGGCAGGGCTAATTCATTGTCGCCAGAGAAAAATATTGAGGAGTACAATGATTGGTGTCAAGTATTGAGTGAAGCCAAATATTCTCTATTTAGGGCTTAGATAGAAATGAACTTGTTACAAATCTTGGCCCAGTTACCAGATTTTCGAGCTGCCAGAGGGAGACGTTATCCATTATGGTTAGTATTACTGTTAGTAATTATGGGTACAATGAGCGGTTGTTTCTCCTATTGTGCCCTAGAAGATTTTGCTCGTCGTCATCACCTGGCCTTACACCAACAACTAGAGCTATCACCTTTGAGTTTTCACTCCAGAAGTCTACATTTCGGCGAATGATGACCAGAATTGATTTTGCTCAGTTGGCTCAAGTATTCAATCAATGGGCTAAACAGCAAATCACAATTCAAGAGGCCGAATGGTTAGCAGTAGATGGTAAGAGTATTAGGTCTACTGTGAGTGATTGTAATAGTTCTTACCAAAACTTTGTCAATGTTGTTTCTGTGTTCAGTAATTGTCAAGGAGTACCTGTACCTGTAGAGCAATTTCACAATCAAGAAAGTAGTGAAATTGCTGTTGTCCAAAGCATATTGACTAGCTTAAACCTCAAAGGAGTGGTTTTTACTTGTGATGCCTTACATGGTCAAAAAAAACAGTCAAGTTAATCATTGACAGTGACAATCATTACAAGGGTAGCACTCAAAGGTAATCAAAAAAAATTGTACCAACAGGTACAACTAACGACTAAACAAACACAACCAAGTAGTATTGATATATCAGAAGACAAATGCAGAAATCCTTTGGTTTGTAGAACAGTATCTGTGTTTAATCATCTGTTGGGAATTAGCTCTGAGTGGGAGGGAATTAAGTCTTTGATTAAAGTAGAGCGTCAGGGTAAACGAGCAGGTGTTGATTATGATCAAACAGCTTACTACATTAGTAGTCTAGAGTTGAGTGCTGCAGAATTTGCAGTAGGAATTCAGGGACATTGGGGAATTGAGAATCGACTACATTGGGTTAAAGATGTAGTGTTTGGAGAGGACAAGAGTCTAATTCGGCACTCTCAAGCTGCAGCTAATTTTTCTGTGATTCGTCAGTTGGCGATCGCTATCTGTCGCCTTCATGGCTATTCTTCCCTCACTACTGCTATTCGTACCATTGCTCACGATTTGGAGCAGATTTTTCTGCTGTTGTAAATCCAGAACTGAAGTCGCCCTCGAATTGAAATGGGTTCAGACAAGACCCTTGCTCTGAGCTAGTTTTCCATTTCAATCGTTCTGGTGTTTGTGATCGCTACTTTCATGCAACAAAGCCGTTTAAGAGTGATAATTTCGGGAAAAAACCATGAAATACTTGATAACATGGCCAAACTTGTACTCCTC
>NZ_RCBY01000079.1 GCF_003838195.1 Okeania hirsuta | reverse complement strand
GTAAACAAATGTAACAATTTATTGCGGTAAGTGTCAAGTTAGCATAAGTGACGGTGTTGTGGGTAAAAAAATATAGAAATCCACACTTCTTGAGTCTTGACTTATGGCAAAAAATGAGGTATTCAGTACTTAGTACTGACGCTAAAGCTTAGATAGAGAAACGTTTTTCCCACTTTTCCCAACTCTCTACCTGGATATTTGAGATAACATCAAGTCCGTTTAATTCGGTATAAAAAAATGTTCTATCTCAGCGCCATTGCCAAATATTTCTCAATCTCCCACACTCCCCTACTCCCCCACTCCCCCACTCCCCCACTCCCTATTTCAGATAACGCCACGCCTTGATTACATTCCCTTGCATCAAAGCAGTAACTCCATTTAAAGCTCTAATTTCTGGCTGAGTGGGGTCAAGTTCCAAAGCAGACTTCAAAGCTATTGCTGCGGGCCCGGGATTTAAGTTATATAGATAAACAAAAGCCAAATAAGCATAGGCAAAGGGGTTTTGAGAATCTAACTCAGTTACTCTAGTCAAAGCAGCGATCGCTCCATCTGCATCCTGTTGTAAAACCCTGGCCAAACTCAACCCATAGAGCAACTCTAAATTATTGGGGTCTTGCTGCAAACGATATGACAAAGTTTTTTCTGCTTGTGTGGTATAATCTTGGACTGGATCGTACTGGTTAACTCGCCCCACTTCCTCAAATACAGTTTCTAAACCTTTTATTCCTAGAGGCAATTTTTGCCCCCACATCCGTAACTGTGTCACTAAATCTAATTCTGGTGCTGGTAATATTTCGGCCTGGGGGTCTACTTCGACACGCACGGGGGGTTGTATGGGAATAGGATAAGTTTCTCCAGTTTTCCGGTTAAGATAAGTCGCTTCTAATATGTAATTTCCTGATGAAATATTGGCAGGGGGTAACATTCCTATCCTTTCAATAATTTCAAACCCGACCTCAGACTTATTTGCTGGAGAAACACCAGGGTATAAACTCCCCATTCCAATAGCGCGATCGTGAATGAAACTTGTAATAGATTTTTCTGAGATATTGTCAGAAACTAATTGCTGAAATTTTGGTGGATTAATACAGCAGTTCTTGAATCTATGAGATACAGTTTTATATCCCCCCTTTGCCCCCCTTTCTAAGGGTGGAACGTTCAAAGTCCCCCTTTCTAAGGGGGATTTAGGGGGATTATAAATGTACTTCGTAACTGTGGGAATTGCTATATTTTCTCGGCGATAAGTTAACAACACTAAACCGGACTGTAATTCTTGCCAAGAACCAGACCATTTATAGGTAATAGGTATTGGCACTCCAGGTCGAATTTTTGGCGATAAAATTACATAGTCTAGTTTGATTTTTTCCTGTGGTTTAGTTAGAGGATGAACTTCTACAGGCAAAAACTGATTATGATAAAGATTTAAGTTGCTATTATCTGGCAACAACCAACTTTTTTGTAGTTGGAAATTAGGGTTTTGTTCGATGGTATTAACAATAGCAGCTTGAGCTTTTTTAATTCTTTTTACCGAACCTTGGTCATTAGTTTTCGTGACAAACCAAGAAAGCGATCGCACATCTTGAGGTACTTGTTTTAAATTAGTTCCTACTTGCCTACCGTAAACCTGTAAATTTTGCAAAGCACCGTAATAATTTAAGTTATGTTGATTAATTTCTGGAGTGGAAGGTAAAACCCCTAAAGTTGACCGTAAATAGGGGTCAGTTTTGATAATTTCAGCAATTACTTTTTGATGAGGCCATTCTTTACCTAAATGTGCATAATAAACACCGCCAGGACTCAACCAGGCAGAAATTTTTCTGAAGAAAATTCCACCTACAGGCCAGAGATTTAACACCATTAAAATAATAGCTAAACCAATAGTAAACCACCGAATTTGTTTTCCTACTTTTCTCGGAAACTGCATTAAACCAAAGGCTAATAAAATTGATAAAACTGGCAATAATGGCAAAGTGTAGCGGAAATCTTTATTGATATTGAGGGAGCAAATTAGATATCCGCCAATTAAAAATATAGCTAACCATCGGCAAGAGTGAAGGTAATTTGATGAGAATTTATCCTGTTTTTTGAACGACCGAATAAAGTAAAAAAATAATCCGCCAATGGGAATAATTAACAGAGGCAAAGAAATATGATAAGGCAGCAGTTTCCAATAATAAAGCCAAGCATCCAAACTCAATAAATTGGGGTCGCCTTCAGCTATAGCAGAATCAACAGTTGCACGCTTACCAGCAGTTAACATTAATAGCCAATTTGTTCTCGCCCAAGGGTAAAAAACTGCCACAGATAAACACAGAGAAAAAATTAGTTGAATTAACTTTTGCCACTGCCGTTTTCTGAGAATATTTACCCCTATCGAAAGTAACGGAATGAAGAGAAAAAATATTGTAGTTTGTTTAACTAAAATTGCAGCGCCAAAAGCCAAGCCAAAAGCAGTCGCCAAAAGCCAATCTTTTAGAGTTAAAGATATAAGTAAATGATTTGCAATGGCAGATATTTTTGACAGCAATTTATCAAAGATCGAGGTTTTTTCAGAACTAAAATCAAACTTTGTTTTGTCAATTTTCCCTATTTTCCATTCCCTATTTTCCATTCCCTGTTCCCTGTTCCCTATAGCAGATATTTTTGACAGTAATTTATCGAAGATAGAGGTTTTTTCAGAATTAAAATTAAATTTTTCTTTGTCAATTTTTCCCGTTTGATTTTCCCTGTTGCCTGTTCCCTGTTCCCTGTTCCCTATAGCAGATATTTTTGACAATAATTTATCGAAGATAGAGGTTTTTTCAGAATTAAAATTAAATTTTTCTTTGTCAATTTTTCCCGTTTGATTTTCCCTGTTGCCTGTTGCCTGTTGCCTGTTGCCTCTTCTCTGTTCCCTATTCCCTATTCCCTGTTCCCTATCCCAATACCAAAACGTTAAACAACAGAAACTTAAAGTCACCATTGCCGTGAGAGGATAGTCGAGTAAATACTGTAAACGATATCTATATAATCCTGGAAATAATATACATAAAACTGCTGCCCAAAAACCAACTTTTTGATTAAATAATTTTTTACCCAAACTATAAACTGAAGCTAGTAAAATAACACTAAAAAATAGATTTACTAATGTTGCTTGGTCAGCACCCCTACCAAAAGTAACTTGAAATGGAACAGTAAGAATATAAGTCAACGGCGGAACCTTCGGCGAAAGTTCCCAAAAATGCTGCCACCATTCCCCAGAAAACAGTTGCACATTTTGAAAAGCACGCCAGTAAGTCAGGGAACCCGTGAGATAGTCAGCTTGATCCCAAGCAGGTACAGACTTATCAAAAGCAAACCAGAGGCGATCGCTCACCGCTCCCAATAACCATAGAATAGTTAGGGTAAGGATGTGATTAATTTTAGGTTCTTTTTTTTCTTGGGAAATCATAATTTCAGGTATCAGTTATCAGCAAAAATTGTAATGGACTGACACATCTAAAACGGTGTAATAGTAGGGGGCGGGTTTTAGCTAGAATTTTAATGCTTACTCTAAGGTTTATATAAACCACCCCTAATGTACACCCATTAGTTGTATCAGTCTACTACCGGAATTTGCACCAGCGAAAACGCTCTTCAAATTAACAAACTGCAAAATCGGTTATCTTACGTTTTTCGGGAGTATAAAATCCTAAAACAATTTTGTCTTTAGGAACCCCTTCTGCTAACAATTCTCCTGCTATACCATCTTCAATTCCGTCGCGATGAATCCAAATTTTATCCTCTCTAATTTCCAGATGAACTATGCAACCATGAACCATTTTATGACCTTCTACTCCCACAATCATTAATAGATAATGGTTTTGTTCTCGGTCAAAAACCGTTTTTCTTTCTACTTCGCTATCAGAATAGCGCAATTTAGCGTATTCGCCGATTATTTTCTCGATTATTTGTTGATATTTACTGATGGTATCCATTCAATAATTACCTCCTCTAATTTGTGGAAAGCTACTAAATTTAAGCGTTGGTTTTCTAGCATTAGTTTGCCGATGGGTTCGCTAAATATACCCTCATAAGCTTCTTCATCTACTGCTAAGTAGAGGATTCTTTCTGGGTTTGTTTTTTTGAGTACATCGTGGTAAACGATATACTGACCAACCGCATTTTCTAGATCGTTCATTGGGGAAGGACTTGCAAAACTTTTCAATTCTACTGCTATTTTTCCTAAAAAACAAGGTCTAAAGTTTCTCCTTTCAAGGGAATGAAAAAAATCAGCTTTAGTCTTTCAATCCCGATGCTGAGTGCCAGAGATACTGATAACTGATAACTGATAACTGAAATGGGACCCCACTTGATAACGTAAGGGTCATCAGTTATGCTCCAATTATCTTTGACTAAAGCATTAATTAAGTTGTTATGGTAAGCATCTCTAGCTGGCATAAATAAAGAAATACTGAGGGTAGTTTTTATATATAAACCGGGTTTATTGATGAGTTTCTGTTAGTTGTTTTTGGACTTTTTCCAAGTCTGCAACTGTCAGAGACATAGATAATTTCCTGTTACTATTTGAGACTGTTGCTGGTATTATACCAGAAAATTTCTTGAGAATAACACCATTTCAGTTATCAGTTACCAGTCATCATTTATGATATGATAAGTTAATAACTAGAGGAAATACTCATGCAGCAAATTCAGATTTTCTTACCAGACGAACTTGCCTCTTTCCTAAAGGAAAAATGGGGAAATTTAGAACGTAAGCTAATCGAAATAATTGTGGTATAAGCTTATCGCGAAGGTTCTATTAGTAGCGGTGAATTGCGAGAATTATTGGAATTTTCAACCCCTTTAGAAGCAGATAAATTTCTTAAGTCTAAAGGAGTAGATTTAGATTACGATGAAGAGGATTTTATCAGCGATCGCCAAACCCACAAACAACTAGAAAAAGAGGGAAAATCAAAGAGGTTATGATAGTTGTTTCGGATACTTCGCCGATTTGTTATTTACTTCTGTTAGAGCTGTGTATTTAATTTTTCCCATGCTACAAAATACTCCCATACTCCCCTTTTAAGCACCAATAATTTATAGGAAAATAACTGATGACAACTCAAGAATTAATTGATTTAAGGACTTGCATTATGGAAGGTAGAAATCACGATGCCTTAGCAATTGTTGACGAACTGGATGCCATGAGTAAAAAAGACATCATCAGAAAAATCAAATCCTATTTAATTGTGATGTTAATTCACTTAATTAAAAATCAGGTAGAAGGACGTTTAACTAATTCCTGGGCAGCGTCCGTCCGCAATGCAATTATTGAAATTCAAGACTTAAATTTGAAGCCAAATCAAACTTCTTATTTTATCAAAGAAAATGAATGGGAGGAGATGTTAGAAAATGCTATAGAACGTGCTATTCGTGATGCAAGCACGGAGGTAGAAAATGGCGCTTACAGTCCATTTAAACTGGAGGAAATGGTAGATAAAAATTCTGTAATCGCAACTGCTAAGAGTTTTTTAGCCTTAACTTACAGTTGTTCTGCTAAAGATTTGTTAGCTGTTATTGACGATAATTTAGCATTATTACCAGGTGGGGAAGATTGGAAGTTTGGCAGAAGAAATAAGTAGCATCTTTAATTGTTAATTTTAGGAGAAAAATAACTAATGACAACTCAAGAGTTAATTGATTTAAGGACTTGCATTATGGAAGGTAGAAATCACGATGCCTTAGCAATTATTGACGAACTGGATGCCATGAGTAAAAAAGACATACTTTTCAAGATAGATTATTATTTAACTGTGGTGTTAATTCACTTAATGAAAAATCAGGTGGAAAAACGATTAACTAATTCCTGGGCAGCATCAATTCGGGCTTCAATTAGAAAAATTAAAAGCTTAAATTTAAAGGAAAATAAAACTTCTTATTACATTAAAGAAGAAGAATGGGATGAGATATTAGAAGAGGCGATTGAATTTGCTATTGGTGATGCTAGCGTGGAGGTTGAAAATGGTGCTTACAGTCCGTTTCAACTGGAGGAAATGGTGGATATAAATTCTGTAATCACAACTGCTAAGAGTTTTTTAGCCTTAACTTACAGTTATTCTTCTAATGATTTGTTAGCTGTTATTGACGATAATTTGACTTTATTACCCGGTGGAGAAGATTGGAAATTTGGTAGAAAGAATAAGTAGGGTATCTATTACTCATACTTTTAATTCTATAAAGCTAATAGCTGATAGCTGACCGCTTAATGCTTACATTAGAGGAGTGAAAAATATCAAAGTGCTAAAAAAACAAAAATCATACCATAGCCTTTTTATCTACAGTATTTTAATCTTAATATCTGCCTGTAGCAACACATCAAATATTTCCGACAACCCTACACCCACTAACAATTCTAAATTAGAGACATTAAAGTTTGAAAAAAAGCCCATTAACGACAAAGGTGGATACTTCTATACTAACGGCGAATACGCTCTTGGACCATTCACTAAAACAATGATTAAAAAATGTCGAGAATGGGGAGGTGGTGGCAGTTGCAATAGTAACCAATGGTCAGAAAAATTATTTCTCCAAGCTTATGGAAACAGAAGATGTCCGGAGGGAGCTACCCTCAACAAAATTATCGGTTATTGCGTCGAAAATAACCAAGTCATGGGTCCTTTTCCTCAAGAATTAATCACTGCTTGTGTCAAAGCTAACGGTGGAAATAGCTGTCAGTTGAACCTTTGGAATGCACGTTTCCTCTACAAATTGATGCAAGATGAAGGTATAGTTAGCAAAATAGATAAACCGCCCCAATTTGTGATGTTAGCTTTTGATGGTTCCAGTTCCCTAGACGCTTGGAAAAGATCGCGCAACTTTGCCCAAGAAATGGAGAAAAAAGGTATTAACCTGCGGTTCACTTATTTTGTCAGTGCAGTATATTTTGTCAGCAAAGACAAACGAAAACTTTACGATGCTCCCGGTGGGAAAGGAAAAGGTCGGTCGGATATTGGTTGGGGTGATACAGCGGAAGATATTGCTCTGAGACTCGAACAGGTTAACCTCGCTTATCAAGAAGGTCACGAGATCGGGTCTCATGCAGTGGGTCATTTTGATGGTAGCAAATGGAGTGAGAAAGACTGGAGCGAAGAGTTTAAATATTTCGAGCAATTTTTCTTTGGAGCGCATAAAATTAATGAATTGCCAGGTTCTCTAGTATTTGATCGCACTGCCATCGAAGGTTTTCGCGCACCACTATTAGCTCGAAGTCCGGGTTTGTATAAAGTTTTAGCCAAAAATGGTTTCCGCTATGACACCAGCAAAGTAGCATTATCTAACTATTGGCCGCGAAAGGAAAATGGTATTTGGAACTTTCCGTTAGCTAGTCTGACTAATTCTCGTGGAAAAAATGTTCTGTCAATGGATTATAACTTTTATTATTTGCATTCTAAGGCAAAACCAAACCCTCGTAATGCGAAACGTTATGAGGAGGATACTCTGAAAACTTACATGAAGTATTTCCAGAACAACTATAATGGCAACCGCGCTCCTATAGATATTGGGCATCATTTTTCAGCTTGGAATAACGGTGCTTACTGGAACGCAATGTTTCGGTTTGCTGAGTCTGTCTGTGGTTTACCAGAAGTTCGATGTGTTACTTATAGTGAGTTAGCAGATTTTATGGACTTGTTGAGTGACGAGCAAATTACCGCTTATCAGCAGGGAAATTTTCCGAAAAGTTCAGAGGATGAGGTTGCTCAGGAATAGTTGAATAAACAAGGTAGAGGGAACCCTAGAGAAATCATTTTATATCTTTATTAATGGGGGTTTGTGATGACCAAATAGAGGACATCCCATAATTATTTCCATGATTTAGGGACCATATTCATCTTATCAAAATAATTGGGTCGCGCAACCCCGCCTTAACTGGCGATCGGGTTTTTGGAGGTTTGCTCAAATCCCCGTTACAAAAATAACTTCTGACTTCTGACTTCGTTAACATCCCCACACTTTCTTGATGCACTACTATATTATTAGTATTTACTTCTCTTTTCATAGTTTGGTTGATTTATGTAAAATTACTTACAAGTTTAACATTTTTATGAAACATTCGTAAAGTTACTTACGATCATTAAATAAAAATGTAATGATTAAGCAGGTAGGTTTAATTATCCATATAGTGATGAAGATTCAGAACAGTGAAAACCCGATTGGGATTGCTTTATGGCCACCTACTTATTTTTGTAGATTAGTTGTAAATACCATGATCAAAAAATTATCTTTTGCTACTATTGGTGCAATTTTAATCAGCTTAGGAATTAGCAAAACAGCTTCAGCAGCTCTTTTTTTTTCAGATACAGGACATTATTATGAATATGTATCTGTCCCAGAAAGGTTGACTTGGCAAGAAGCAAAAATTGCAGCAGAAAATAAATACTTTAATGGTTTTCAAGGTTATCTAGTAACCATCACTTCAGCAGCAGAAAGTGATTTTGTTAATTCTATTGCTACTAATGATTTAGATCAAGTTAGTGAAGGATGGATCGGTGCAAGTGATGCTAGCGAAGAGGGAGTATGGAAATGGGTTACAGGTCCAGAAGCAGGAATGCAGTTTTGGCAAGGTAGTGCTGCACCTCAAGGTTCAGTTGTTAATAATAGTTATGCAAATTGGTCTATATTAGAGCCTAATAATACTCCCAACACTGATGATGGTGAAGATTTTGCCCAAATTAGCTTCACTGGTTTTTGGAATGATTTAGCTAGCAATGATGATTGGCAGGTATCAGGTTATTATATTGAGTATGGAGGACTGGCAACTGTTCCAGTTTATGAACCAACGGGAGTACTGAGTTTATTTGTTTTTAGTGGTTTAGGTTTATATCGGTCATGGCAGTGTAAGTTAGAGAAAAAGAAATAAATATCATTTCCAGGACTTACGCACGCTTCACCTTGAAAACCCGATATGTATGGGCGAATGGCATTCGCCCTCACTTGATACTTAAATTTAACTCAAAATTGGTACAGCTAAAGATTCATACATTTCACTAGAAAAAGGTTGAAAATCATCATGTTTGACTATTAAATGACAAAGCAATCTCATTTGTAATGGCGCTGGTGGTAGATTTACCCGTTCTAATATTACTTTAACTGCATCAGGATACTTTTTCAGTAGGGGAAAAACATCATTTAATAAATATCGAGGGCAAAAACCTAAAAGGTAAAAATCTTTGGTGCGTAGCATTAAAGCATCTCGGTCAAAACTGTTTTGTGCATCGTGCATTAAATACAAAGTTTCTCCTACCTCTAATTTTTTGATTCTGTCAATAGTTTCAGGCGCCATATATCGTAAACCATGAGTAAAAAAATATAGATGATAAACACCATTTTCATCTTGTTCTGGGTAAGGAAAAACTTCATAATTATCTGTTACTTTTTTACCTCCGCTACGAGACAATAAAACCATAGGGTCATCTTCTGTTTCTGAGAGATTTTGCCAACTAATAAAATCTGGGTAATCTGGTCGCGTTTTCTTCATAATTCTATGAGAAAATACAGGCAATAATTCCTGAGAGCGATAAACTTTATCAAATTCATTTAAAGACCAAATACCAGCAAAACCACAATCTTTCTTGGCTTTTTCTGCACCTTTCAAGTAAACAAATTCATACCAACCATTTTCATAAGTTAAGCGACCTACTGGAAACCAAGCACGAGTAACGGGGTCTTGCCAAGCTAAAAATAATTTTTTCATTGCAAATTTTCTCTTATTTGTAAAAGTCTATTTTGATTAATTTTCAGAATTTATTGAGCAAATTCAATAGAAATTTCAGAAATATAATTTTTAGGTATTCGTTCAAATAACGATAAAGTATCTTTTGCTGATATATTCGCTAAATTTTCAAGCCAAATTAGAGCAGCTTTGGGATATATTTGTGCTGCATTTTTAAATACATCTAGTGTCAACATAGGTTTGTTATCTCCTATTTTATCATACATTGCCGATTTTGATTTTGCTAAATAATTTTTAACAGCTTTACTATTGATTATATTCTTCTTTTTGGAATCTAGTAATTCTCTACCTAGACTAGATGCGTGGTCAAATGTTGGTGCTAAATGTACTGAATTATTCATAATAAATCCCCAATTTTCGTGATGCCTATCGGTGTTACCTATCCAAGCATCTAATAATAAGTAACCAACAAAAGTTTCTATTGCTGTTTCAATACCTTGAGGAGGTTTCCAGTTTAAAGGTAATTTAATAGGCATAGGATTATTGGCGATCGCCTCAACTACAATATCAAGAGTATGTTCAGACACTCTGTAATTATTAGAACTAAATTCGGGATAACTTTCGTCTATTTTTACTAAAATTTGGTTGCCAAGAATAAGACTGTTATTGTCTGATACAAAGGAAGGAGAAATTGTGCCTAAATTGTCTTTCCAAATTGCTAGTTCATAATGTGCATGAGGTAGGTTTAGTAACTCACATAATTCTGATGTTATTTTTTCTGCCCAAGCTTCTCCAGTATTAGGTCTAGCTTTTTTATATAAGTAGTTAATTTCATCCTCGCAATACCAATATTTTTCCTTAGTTCCTAATTGTTCATTTTCTGAGATTGAATCTTCTGAAACTTCAATAATTTTAAATAAATCGGACATTATTAGTTAGTTATTTTTAATCTAAGATGATTTACGCTGAGACGGTATAGATAACGCTCAATACTATTGTACAATAATTTTTAAACTCTATAGATAGTAGCTGTGCATAAGTGGTATCTAACTAATTTTAAATATCAATTAAAGCTTTTTTTGTATTTTTTTTATTTATAAATAGACATCTTCAAAAATAAAAAATCTAATTAATTCTTATCAATAACTTATTAATAACTTCCCCCTATTTACCATTCTATACTACCTATTATCTCTTTTCTGGAGATGTCTAATAAAAAACAAAATCATTTCTGTAGGTCATTATTGGTAATAAATGTTATACTATAAACTTAAACAATAACTCAAGTGATTTTGGGCAATATTTTAATACTCAAATTAAAAAATATTGCTTAGAACATTTTTGTAAACTGAGGTACACCCTGAAGCGAGTAAGATGCACGGTTCCCGAAAAATCGCACTGGGAACATTTAATTTTTAAGATCGGGCACGCGGGCAAGATTCTCGCACTTCATAATACCTGGAATTTGCTCTAACAAATAACTTTTAACTAATAAAATGACCAAAAATTTCGATTTCCAAGAAGAATACGACATCATCGTAGTAGGCGCCGGACACTCGGGTTGCGAAGCCGCCCTTGCTTCCGCACGCCTAGGTTGCCACACCCTCTTACTAACTCTCAACCTCGATAAAATTGCCTGGCAACCATGCAACCCCGCTGTTGGGGGACCCGCAAAATCTCAACTTACTCACGAAGTCGATGCTTTAGGTGGAGAAATAGGCAAAATGGCAGACCGCACTTATCTGCAAAAACGCATTCTCAATTCTTCTCGCGGACCTGCTGTTTGGGCGTTACGCGCTCAAACTGACAAACGGGAATACGCGACTGTTATGCGTAATATTGTCGAAAATCAAGAAAACCTCCGAGTTCGGGAAAGTATGGTGACAGACTTGGTTTTGGGAGACAACGACGAAATTATAGGAGTAGAAACTTACTTCGGTGTCGCTTTCAAATGTAAAGCTGTTATCCTCACTACCGGAACATTCCTCGGTGGAGTCATTTGGGTAGGCAATAAATCTATGCCAGCAGGTCGCGCCGGAGAATTTCCTGCTATTGGTCTGACTGAAACCCTGAATAAACTTGGTTTTGAAACCGGACGCCTGAAAACGGGTACACCTGCCAGAGTTGACAAACGCTCGGTTGACTACACCGATCTAGAACCGCAACCAGGGGATGAAAAAGTGCGTTGGTTTAGTTTCGATCCGGAAGTTTGGGTGGAACGGGAACAGATGTGTTGTTATCTCACCCGCACTACTCCAGAAACTCACAAATTAATTCGCGATAACTTGCATTTGTCTCCTATTTATGGTGGGTGGGTGGATGCGAAGGGTCCCCGTTATTGTCCGAGTATTGAGGATAAAATTGTGCGGTTTGCTGATAAGAGTAGTCATCAAATATTTATTGAACCGGAAGGTCGTGATATTCCTGAACTTTATATTCAGGGGTTTTCTACTGGTTTGCCAGAGAAATTGCAATTACAAATGTTGCGGAGTTTGCCTGGTTTGGAAAATTGTGTGATGTTGCGACCTGCTTATGCGGTGGAATATGATTATTTGCCTGCGACTCAATGTTATCCGACGTTGATGACTAAGAAAATTGAGGGGTTATTTTGTGCCGGTCAAATTAATGGTACAACTGGATATGAAGAGGCAGCAGCTCAAGGTTTGGTGGCGGGAATAAATGCGGTTCATTTTGTTAAGAATAAGGAGATGATTATCTTTCCCAGGGAACAAAGTTATATTGGTACTTTGATGGACGATCTATGTACCAAAGATTTGCGAGAACCCTATAGAATGTTGACAAGTCGTTCGGAATATCGTTTAATTTTACGGTCTGATAATGCTGACCAAAGACTAACTCCTTTGGGTCGAGAAATTGGTTTAATAGATGACCGTCGGTGGGAGTTATTTGAGAGGAAGCGAACTAATATTAATGGGGAAAAAGCTCGGTTAAAATCAACTCGAATTAAAGAATTAGAAGAAGTAGCTATTAATATTGTTGCCGATACTCAGACAAGAATTAAAGGTTCGATTACTTTGGCAGATTTGTTACGCCGACCTGGTTTCCATTATGTAGATTTAGAAAAGTATAATTTGGGGAATTTAGATTTAAAATTAGTGGAAAAAGAAGGATCAGAAATTGATATTAAATATTCCGGTTATTTGCAAAGACAACAAAATCAAATCGACCAAATAAGTCGGCAAGAAAATCGGAAGTTACCTGCTAATTTAGATTATTTTGCTATTGATACATTGTCGATGGAAGCGCGGGAAAAATTGTCAAAAGTTCAGCCTTTAACTATTGGGCAAGCTTCTCGAATTGGGGGAGTAAATCCAGCAGATATTAATGCTTTGTTGGTTTATTTGGAAGTGCAATATCGACTTGTGGAAGTTAAAAGTTAAAAGTCAAAAGTCAAAAGTTAGAAGCTTTTGTAGGGTGCGTTTCACTGCGTGACATGAAAATGAAATGTAACGCACCGAATATTATGGAAGAGGCGGTGCGTTACGCTTTCCTGCGGAGTGCTGCGCAAACCCTAACACACCCTACTAGACTCTCCTGTAATCCTTGTTTCTTTTGGATAATTATAAAGATATTCTAATACATTATTCATTTTAGGACAGCATATATATAATTGGTCACTAGAATTTTACCTTTATTTTTATTTTGGAGGTATTTAATGAACCATTTACCTGCCATCGCAAAATCTGCTACTAATCTGGAGGAGTTCCAGCAAAAGTTAGCTAAATTGGATTTAGAACCAATTATTTTCAAAATCACTCATCCCAAGGAGGACAAGGGTTGGACTTTAGAAAAAGCGGATCGAGTTGCCGAACTTTATAAACAATTTCTGACCTTGATGTTTTTATGTCCTAATGCTGAAGTTTTACCAACGACTGAGATAGACGATTTTTGGCATTATCATATCCTGGATACTGCGCTCAGATCGTAATATTCATCCCACACAAAATCGCGTACTCTCTTTAGCTGAAGCTTCCAAATTACATACTATTTCAGATTTTAATTATCAATGGGGACCTTTGATTTGGAAAAACAAAAAAATTAAGCAAGCATCAGATAGTTTAATCAGAGAATAAATCGGCGAAAGTATTCCACCCAAATTTATGTATTTGCTCGGTCAACATTTAATTAATATTACTGAAAAAAATATTAATACAACTCCAAAAGAAAATCCTTTACAGCTTGAACTATTTTCTTTAAGTAATTTTAGTTGTTAATTCCTAACCTTTTAAATAACTGAATATAATCTTGTAAATCAGGCAATATCTGTTCCAGAGAATAAGGGTTAATTTATGGTAACTGAAGTTCTGATTTTGCTTGAGCAATTTTTCTAGCTTTGCCATAAAGATAATTAAGTCGTTCAGCTAAATAATTCCGTAGAGAACAATGCACCCTAGCTTCGTAAGGGGGGAATGTTTGTTGTGAGTTTGTATTCTAATTGAGTCCGAAAAGCAAAAATTTATCCACGCCAATGCCTAGAGTTATTAGCTCTTTCTTCCTCCCAATATTGATAAAGTAGTAAATGTTAAATAATTAAAGTCACCAAACTTTCAACAGCACTTTTTTCACTTCTACCGAATGCTTCTAACTCTTCAATTAAGTTCTCATAATCTAGGTTTTCTAATTGACGATTATTTAGTAGTTTGATTGTTTCTTCTAATCACAGGAAATAATCTTCTTCATACAGTAATTTTAGATCGGTAATTTTATTAACCATGTTTTGTATGTATTTGTGAAAAAGTTAGCGATCGCTCAACAAAAATTTCAATAATTTATCGAAATGACCGTTTAAATTTTGGGGTTAAAACAATTTCTCTCATTAATCTTCTGTTAAAGTTGCTTGTAACTCAGCGATAATATTTTCTATAGACTGAGATTGTAATTCTCCTCTATGAAAAGAGGCGATCGCTTCTTTTGCTTCTTGAGCTATTTCCTCTCGACTAGCTTCAATCATTTGATTTTTAACAATTTCTAATAACATTTCTCTTTGTTCAATGGAAAGTTCGTTAACAATTATAAGAGCCTCTTCCAGTGTTGCCATAATCTATACTATCCTAGTTTAATTACTATTATTTTCCCTAAATTATAACTTAGTTTGGTTATATTTTAGTAGGGGACTGTTTCATCCCTTGCTTTATTAAGCTCAGACAAATTGACAGAAATGGTGAGGTAAAAGTTCTATGAATCATCCTATTCTTCAATTAAGTTTTCATAATCTAGGTTTTCTAATTATAGAAGACAATTAATCGAAAATGAAAAATAGCAATTCTGTAGGGGGTTTTAGGGGGTTTGGTCTCCAAACCCATCCTTGATATTGCATCCTGATTTATAAAAGTTTTCATCGATAATATTGAGGAACTATCAATTCTATGTTTGATCGTTGGAGGTTTCAGAGGTATTTCAGCCGCGCCATGTAATTGTGCAAGTAAGCAAAAGTAGCTTTAGATGCTCCAATGCTACTTCAATTTCTAATTGCTGATCTAGACTAAAAAGACCATAGACAGAACATCCATAGTAAGACTGAGGTTCCTGTGGAGATTTAACTACAATTTTGCATTCCATTAAAACCTCCCGTAAACGCTCCAATACCATTTCCACTTCCAGCTTTTTATCGAAAGTGAAAACCCCAGTTACAGCTATTCCTCCTTTAGATTGTGGTTTGTTTTCGGTAAGGGAAGTGTCGAGAAGTTCTTCAGGAAGTTGGGGAACGGTACTGTCACTATTTTCCCAATCAACGAGGGAGTGCCATTCTTTTATTCCTACAACTTCACATAAGCTTTGAAAATTTTTAGGGGAAATAGGTTTGCCACTAATAAAGCGTTTCAAAGTTGATTCGGAGACTTCTGCATCCCAACACCACTTCGGCTCTGTTTTATTCCAACCTTTTTTCTTTCTGGCTGTATCAATCATTTTTATGCCTTCTTCGTTAAGTTTTATTGAACTTGCTTTTCGTCCCATGACATTACATTTTTATTTTACTACTACTGCCTTTTTTTTACCATGTAGGATTACCTACTGTAGTGATACAATATCAACCTAGTACAAGATCACACTCGTAAAATTCAGCGATCGTAATCACCATCATTCTATGATTATCATTAAAAACTCTGAAGTAATGAATGTGATAATATTAGTGATTGAGGTCGCATCCTTAATTAAATGATTTAGTTCCATGACTCCAGTCTTTTGGTTAAGCTACTACTACTACTACTTATCCAGAGTCAATTACTAAATGTGTAAGAGTTAGTGAGGCAAAATCAGTTCAATATTCCCAATTCTCCCTCACTAATTCTTACCTAAAATTGAGGCAAAGTTGGACGATATTTTTCTTCAGTATTAGTTACAGTGAAAATTAAGCAACTTTACTTTTAATACTGGAGAATAATCATGAAAAATAACTTTCCAGAAAACCAAAAACAGACAACTTATACCGAAGTCCAGGAAACTAGACCCATTAATTTAATAGATAAAATTACCGACTTGGCAATCGAAAATCAAGAAGTTGGTTTGATAATTGGTAGTGCCATTGGTACTTCCATCATTATTTGCGCGATCGCCCACTCGGCAGCAAAAGTAATCCGCGCCGTTCGTGGATAAAGGTTTCCCCTGGGGTATTAACATGAGGCGACTTCCTAGTTGCCCAACTCCTATGTTTTTGCCTTTTTTTAATCTCAAAACTTCCTAATGCTTGATGCCCTCACAACCAGAAATTTACGCCAAATATGCAGATGGAACCCCAGTTTACAAAAGTCATCGACCGTCCAGAATTTCTGGACTCGATACCAAAGCAATAGGCCCTCATTCAGTGCTGCGGTGGGATACCATTAACAACAGAATTTATCAAAGACGGGAATATGACGCTAGCGGTAATCCCGTCCGCGACATCGACTTTACCAGTCCCACTTTTCCCCGCAGTGGCAGGATACGTCCTGAACATCCAGTACCGCCTCATCAACACCGTTTCTATATCAACGACCCCAAAATAGGTACTACTTCTGGCTTTGTCAGAGGTGCTGCCGAACCCTTAGAACAACCAGACTAGAACCCAAGGAGGAAATATGCGTGGAATCACCATCAGCGATCGCCAACCAAATAACAATACCTTAACAGTCAATCTCGCGGATATTCTGCAATTACTCGGCTCAAAACTTGCCAGTACAGAATGGGAAGTATTAGACATAGAATGTTTGGGAACCAATAAAAATCCCCTCCATGAATTAGCCGATACCAAAACCAGAGTCTCTGGAGACACCCTGTTACAAATAGCCAGCAACGTTACCCAAATCATCGACGGCACATTCTTATGCTACCCAGACAACGGACAGGAGCCAAATATAATCATTCGTGCGGTAGATAGCAGTGCTTACGATGTAGAAAGTAGCGATGAAACTATATTAACTAAATTACAACAACGCTTCCAACAAGTTGAAGATTTACCAGAAACAGAAACTCAGGGAGACCTAGCTCTCAATTTACAGTTTGACAGAAATGATGAGGTAAAAATTCTATGAATCATCCTAATTTTCAAACCATGAATGAATCAGAATTACGAGCTTATGTATTAGCTCATCGAGACGATACCGAGGCGTTTTATGCTTTAGCCGATCGCCTGACATCTAAACCAGGACGTAAGTTATCTAACGAAGATTTAGAGAGATCACCAGAAATTTTAGCAGAAATCAAAAAACAAAAACCATAAATCGTCCGAACGATAACCCTGTAGGGAGGTTCCATGGAACCTCCCTACAATGTGGTGTAATCGTATTGATAGAAGAAGAGATGTTGACATACTCCCGACGTTGCCCTTACCGGACCCATAGGGATTCTTCAGTCTGGGAAACCCTGACTGCTGTTTAGACAGAGGTGATGTCCTCCCCCTGTGTTGACATGGCATAATAACAAAATGCTCCTAGCTTGTCAAGGGCATATGAACGTTTAGCTTATGAAGGTGTCCGAATCCGAGCCCAGGCTTTCCCATCCCTCCGCTCCCCTGCGGGAGAGCGCGGGACTTCCCGCCAGGAAAGTTAAATAACTACTCTGGTAGCCAATCTTCATCCAATATTTGTTCCAGAGAATAAGGGTTAATTTCTGGTAATTGAAGTCTCGATTTAGCTTGAGCAATTTTTCTAGCTTTGCCATAAAGATAGTCAAGTCGTTCAGCTAAATGATTTCGTAAATTTATTGTGAGTTTGTATTCTAATTGAGTCCGAAAAGTTAAAATTTCTCCATGCCAATGCCTGGAGTTATTAGCTCTTTCTTCTGACCAATATTGATAAAATAGTAAATGTTGAATAATTAAAGTAACGAAACTTTCAACAGTACTTTTTTCACTTCTACCCAATGCTTCTAATTCCTCAATTAAGTTTTCATAATCTAGGTTTTCTAATTGACGATTATTCAGTAGTTTGATCGTTTCTTCTAACCACAGGAAATAATCTTCTTCATACAGTAATTTTAGAGCGGTAATTTGATTAATCATATTTTGTGTCTATTTGTGAAAAATTTAGCGATCGCGCAACAAAAATTTCGATAATTTTTCAGTATATGTCGATAAATTTACAATTTTAACTACCAAATTCTTGTCATATCTAATATAAATCCAGGCAAAACATCTTCACCAGATAATACTTCAGGAGAGTCTAATATTTCCACATCTTTACCAACGCGATAAATTTCTACTTGCCGATTTTTAGGATTAATTAACCAACCTAACTGCATTCCATTTTCCAGATATTCTTTCATTTTTTCTCTAGTTTTAGATAAGCTGTCGGAAGGTGACATTAATTCGATTAAAAAATCAGGGCAAAGAGGTAAAAATTTAGTTCTTTGTTCGGGAGTTAAATTATTCCATTTTTCTATAGGTATCCAGGAAGCATCGGGAGAACGGTTAGAGCCATTTGGGAGTTTAAAACCTGTGGATGAGTCGAAAACTATACCTAGCTTTCTTTGATCATTCCAAATCCAAATTTTAGAAGTTAATGCAGCGTTATAACTTCCAGTTTCTCCTCCCGTCGGCGAGATAATAATTAAATCTCCTTTAGCATTTTTTTCAAATCTTAAATCCGGGTTTTTTTGACATAGTTGAAAAAATTGTTCTTCTGTCATCTCAATTACTGAGTTAAGCTCGATAGTCAAATTTGTCATTTTGGTTATTTATTCCTCAGAGTTAACTACCAAATTATTGTCATATCTAATATAAATCCTGGTAAAATATCCTCTCCAGATAATGTTTGAAGAGAGTCTAATATTTCTACATCTTAACCAAGAAGTTAAGAATATTTATTATAGCCGATTATCCAATTGTTGGAGTTAAAAGTTAAAGATTTTTGTAGTGTGCGTTACATTTCATTAACGCACCACCAACTAACAATATTAATTTAAGGATAGAATTAAATATAGTTTATTTTTTAAATTGGATGATGAATATTATCTTAAGTCCCGAACAAGAAAAATTTATTCAATCCCAAATTACTAAGGGAAGGTATACCAATATTCAACAGGCGATTGATGTGGCGTTAAAACTATTAGAAAAACAAGAACAAGATTATCAACAATGGCTTGATGAAACTCGCGCTCAAGTTAAAGTAGGTTTAGAACAATTAGAAAAGGGTGAAAAAGTTGATGGATAAATTGTTATTGCACAATTAAAGCAAAAATTTCAGCGGTTGCGAGAGGAAAATTTAAGTGAATAAATATAGTTTATCTCAAGCAGCTATTCGCGATCTAGATGAGATTTCTGATTATTTTAGTAACTTTAGTTTAGAAGCAGGCGAACGTTTTATTAAACGCTTTGATGATAAGTGTAAAAACTTAATTAACTTTCCTAAGATGGGGCGAAGTTATGCTCAGATTACGCCTTATTTTAGTGGTATGCCCTTAGATGGTTATATTATTTTTTATCAAGTAACTGAGGTAGAAATAGAAATCGTGAGAATAGTTAGTGGATATCGTAATTTAGAGTCTTTATTTGGAAGTACAGATATTGACAATTAAATGTTGCCAGTGCAGGCATCTTGCCCGCGTGGGTTTACCTTTTAGTTGATTATATGAAATGGGAAAAAATTATGTATGTAACTGATGCTCATATTGATAAAGAAGGAGATGTTAAATAATTACTCTGGTAGCCAATCTTCATCCAATATATGTTCAAGAGAATAAGGGTTAATTTCTGGTAATTGAAGTTCTGATTTAATTTGAGCGCTTTTTCTAGCTTTACTATAAAGATAGTCAAGTCGTTCAGCTAAATGATTCCTTAGAGAGGAATCCCCCCTAACCCCCCTTGGTAAGGGGGGAATGTTTGTTGTGATTTTTAATTCTAATTGAGTCCGAAAAGCAAAAATTTATCCACGCCAATGCCTAGAGTTATTAGCTCTTTCTTCCTCCCAATATTGATAAAGTAGTAAATGTTGAATAATTAAAATAACGAAACTTTGAGCAGCACTTTTTTCACTTCTACCCAAGGCTTCTAATTCCTCAATTAAGTTTTCATAATCTAGGTTTTCTAATTGACGATTATTTAGTAGTTTGATTGTTTTTTCTAACCACAATAAATCATCTACTTCATACAGTAATTTTAGATCGGTAATTTGATTAACCATGTTTTATATCTATTCACAAATTTACGAAATGACCGTTTAAATTTGGGGGTGAAAACAATTTTTCTTATTAATCTTCTGTTAAAGTTGCTTGTAACTCAGTGATAATATTTTCTATAGACTGAGATTGTAATTCTCCTCTATGAAAAGAGGCGATCGCTTCTTTTGCTTCTTGAGCTATTTCCTCTCGACTAGCTTCAATCATTTGATTTTTAACAATTTCTAATAACATTTCTCTTTGTTCGATGGAAAGTTGGTTGACTATTATAAGAGCCTCTTCTAGTGTTTCCATAACCTATACTATCCAGACAACGGACAAGAGCCAAATATAATCGTTCGTGCCGTAGATAGCAGCGCTTACGATGTAGAAAGTAGCGATGAAACTATATTAACAAAATTACGACAACGCTTCCAACAAGTCGAAGACCTACCAGAAACAGAAACTCAGACAGACCTAGCTCTCAATTTACAGTTTACCGAACTTTGGATTGACCGCACTGCTTTTCCCCCTCAAGTGTTAATTTTAATCGCCAATACTTCAGGTCAAAGCTATATTTATAATCCCGCTGAAAATTATCAACTATCTTTTTCTAGTGATACCTACGAAGACAGTCAAACCTGGCTCTTAACCAAGCAATATCAGAGAGTTGAAGGTCGCTTGCCTGTAGCAACTTAAAAGTAATATCATGTCTGGTTCAATAGACCTCTATTTTTTATCTATTATTTTCTCAATATCTATCTTAGTTTTTTTACAAAAAAAAATCAATAATATCTCTCTATAAATATTCACTAGATGAGCATAATTTACAGAATAATTAAGATTTTAATCCTGTTTTTTAAAGAAGTAAAAAAAATATGTTCGCTAATCCTATAATTTTCAGGATAGGTAATGATTAATTGTTAATTATTGAACGCTGACAAAGATTGCTGTACCAAATTTCTAAACAACCAACACTGCTACAAATAAATCTGAAATTTGGCCAAAAAGTCAAATAATTATTGACAAAAACTCAAAATAATGATAGTAGAGTTATGTAGTAGACTAATTTAGATTCTATATTCCTTCTTGCCAGCTCCAGTATTCCCTGTTCCCTTTTCCAAAATTTAAGATATATAGCTTAAATGCTGAATAACTTATAAACTATAGTTAAAATGTCTATAATTAATCTCATTATGAGACACAGTTACTAGATAATATTGGTAAACTAAAATATCCGAATCAAAATTAAACAAACTCTTAAATCAAAAATTATTGAGGATAGGGAGTAAAAAAAGAATATGACCACGAACTACCAAAAAACTGAAGAAAATTCAGAAAAAACAAGATTTAAAGAGCCTATTTCGGTAGATAATCTTGCTGAGAATTTGATGGACGATATGTTCCGTGATATTGACCGAGTATTGGATGGTGGTAGTCGCTTACCGACTCAAGTAGCTAGACCAGAAGTTGTCTCTTTAACGCAAATTAAGGTTCCTCAAATTGTTCTGCCTCAAAATAATACTCAACCTCAAGAAATTGACAAAGAAGAAAAGGCAAAATTAGCTAAATTAGAAGCAGAAAAAAAACAAAGCAAATCGTTAGATAAACTACTTTTAGGGGCAGCTTTTGCCTCTATATTAGTCACCCTTTCTTTGTGGTTAGTAACTAGGGGAGGACTCGATAAAATTTTGGGTTATTTAGGTTATGTAGAAAAGCTAAATGAATCATCAGAAACATTAAGTCCTAGAGCAGTAGCAGATCAAGAATTTGCTGAATATATAGAGCGATCGCTCCAAATGATTGAACAAAAAGAAGCAACTCGCAAACAACAACAACAAATTCCTGGTATACCACCCGCCCCACCAAGCAACAATTTACCAACAATACCAGTACCTGCAAACCAACCAACAAACACTAGCTTACTATTACCGCTCAACCGACTGGTTGATCTCATGGAGGCACAAGTAGCAAAAGCACCTATAACTATTCCAGAAACTAAAGTGGTGGTAATTCCTCCAGTGCCAAGTGTTGTACCTTCAGCAGTAGCAGTAGCACCAAAGTCTACCGAATCTTCCCCAAAGCTATCAGCAGCATCTGCATCTAATGCTTCTGCCTCCGCAGATGCTGCTGAAAACGTTACAGAAAGGTCGGAAGCAACAAAAACGGCAAAAGCAGAAACGGCAAAAGTAGAGGAGAAAGCTAAACCAGAAACGGCAAAAGCAGAAACGGCAAAAGTAGAAGAGAAAGCTAAACCAACACAAGAAGTAGCAACAAAACCGGAAGCAACAAGCCAACCGGAAGCATCATCCCAGTCCCAACCTGAAACTAAACCAGAAGCAGAAACTCAATCTGAAACAGAAGCAAAATCAGAAGAGTCACAAGCGCCAACACAACCATTACAATTACCTCCACCGCCAGCAGAAATACCTGCGACGAAAGCAGTGGCAGAAAGTCAAGTTCAGATTCCTATTAATACCTTAGTGGGTATTTTGGAGTTAGGGGAACGTTCGGCTGCTTTATTTGAAATTGAGGGTGTAGCGCGTCGGATATATGTAGGCGAGAATATTGGTGGTAGTGGTTGGACTCTTGTTAATGTGGCAAACCAAGAAGCTGTAATTCGCCGTAATGGTGAAGTTCGTTCTGTTTTTGTAGGGCAACAGTTTTAGTGATAGCTGTTAGTATCGCAATAGCCATAGTGGTTATGGCTTATGCTAGACAATGTTTTTCCCACTGTTCCCTGCTATAATTTCAAGTTCTATAAGTTAAAAAGCGTTTCGTTTCGGTCCGGAATGCTCAGTAAACAGCTTATCGGCGTTTAGCAATAAGCTTTTGAGAAGGGGATACGCTACCCCTCTTAGAAATTAAACGACAAGCTAGAAGTCGGGGATTTAAACTCAAGCTGTTAGCGTGCTGAAAGCTGAAAGCTGAAATGCTGATAGCTAATTAAAAGTTAAATTTTCCACTGCCTAATACTCTTAATTTTATGTAATCTTAACTATGGGTTTATTTGACGATTTCAGCGAATTTCTAGAAAATCGGCTTGAAGAGTTTCTGCGGAATAATCCTCATTTAGAACTTCAGGCACTCGAAGAGCAACTACGCAAACAAGAAGAAGACACTTTGCGTCTAATAGCGCAACTACAGCGCCAAGAAAAAAAATCAGAGCAAGATATTCTTTCAACTGCGCAAGAAGTGAAGCGTTGGCATAACCGAGTGGAAAAAGCGCGAACAGCTAATCGACCCGATCTAGCTCAGGCTGCTCAAGAAAGGGAAGCATTTTTTTTACGCCAAGGTAATCAACATTGGGGACAGATGCAAGGATGTAAGCAGCGCATCCAACAAGCGAAAGAACTCTATCGTCAAATTAAACAACGTCGGGAGGAAGTACGAGCAAAAGCTGTTCAAGCTGAAGCTAACCGTTATACTGCTAAGAATGAAAGACGCTGGGAAACCGATGGCTGGAATCAAACCAATTTCTATAATTTTGCTAATTCATTAGACCCATTGGAAGAACAGTTTAAAAGTCTAGAAACAGATGAAGAATTAGAAAAAATGAAGCGGAATATGGGAAAGTAGTATTCATTAATTAATAATTAATAATTAATAATTAATAATTAGGGCTTGCTGATTAAATTTCAAACCATTGATTGATATTGGTATTGGCCTTTTTTGGTCGAAAAAAGTGCAAGCTTTTTGGTGTAAAAAGCTCATGCATGCTAGTATTTTGGGACGATTATGACAGAACAATCTTGGGATAACTTTTCTTCCTACCTCCTCTATAATTCCCCGTTCCACCTGAGTTCTGACTCCTGTCTCCTGTATTCCCCTCCTGGGAGGGGGAGGGGCGAGGGGTGGGTTGTCTCCTACCCCTACTAAAAGACTTTTGAGCGCAAGCCAATTAATTATTACCTCATTGTTTGGGGTTAGAATCCCCATGCAATTTTCCCTCCTGACTCCTGAGTTCTGACTCCTGACTCCTTCTTCAATAATTTTTCTCTAGAAAGAACTAAAACCGAAATGTTGAACACCAAACTTACTGGAAGTTTGACAAGAAATATCTAGGTCATTAACAACTTTTTGATAAATTTCTTCCGCTTGTTCAGGAGAATTACCAATACTGGTTAAACCTAATTTGCCAAATTGTGATAAACAACCCATCATGTGAAATACAGTTCCGGTCTCAGTACAGCTATCAAAATGTAATTGATTAAAGGCAATAATATCCATCAAATCATTAGGTAATAAACCCCGATAAGGACTTTTTTGTAAATTATCAGTAGCTTTGTAAAATTTTGCCCGTCCCTGCTGACTATAAAATAAAGCAGTAGTACGATCGTAATATCCATTTGTTAATAATTTTAATGTCATAAATGGATGAGTTGTACCACCACGACGCAAGTTAATTTCAATTGCAGATAAATCCCATTTTGGGGTAGCATTTTCACCTTGATATACAGCAATAAAATCCACACCAAATCTATCTAAAGCACCTTTTTCCGCTAAATTTTTTCCCACTTTCATACCTAATTCTTGTAACTGTAATCGGTAAGCTTCATCAGCAGGAAAACGACAACCAAGAAAAATTTGCCCATCAGGTCCACCTAAAATTTGGTCATGGGTAGAAATAATTTCAACTTTTCCTTTGGGATTAATCAGACCTTGTACGCTTGGCGAACGTTTCACATCTCCTTCTATAAAAGCTTCTGCGATCGCTCCTAACTCAAAAATACGCTGACTAAAATTTTCCCAAGTTTCATCACCAGACTGAAAGCGCAGTGTGCTAAAACTATCGCTTATTGCTGTCACCATATCACTATTCACTTCTTTGTGCAATGGTTGTAAGTCTAACAACGCATTACCTTCCCCTGAAAATCCCTCATTCAACTTAATCACAATTCGTTGTAGGTGAGGTTGACGCTCCCATAACTGCGCTGTTACTAATGCCAAATCATCAACATTCCAAACTAACTCACTCCCATCAGGATGAGGTATATTACATTCAGTAAATATCTGCCTGCTGCCACTTTTAGTCCCCCAAAAATTCAAATCAGGGTCTGATGCTAATAGAGGAATACCTAACTGTAGGGATAGCTCTCGCTCAAGTGAAGTGGAGTTGTAACAAACCATGTAGGACTTATCCCGGCGCAATGCTAGACGAATACGCTCAATGAGGCGGGGACGTTCTAAAATTTTTTCTGTTAGAGGTCTTGCAGAAGTATCATAGGTGGCAAATAGGAGTAGTCGCTCGCGAGCATGGGAAAATGGGATTCCTGGTAATAGTTGTAAGTAATAGTCAATGATGCTCGGGTGCAGAGGTTCGGAAGTAATGTAAATTAGTCTAGTTCTGGGGTTACGCAGACGAATCAAAGAAAATAGATATCGTTCTTCATAATTATGACTGCCCTCTATCTTTTGCAACTCCCGTTGGTCGAGTGTCACAGAAGGAATAATCAAAATATCGGAGTCACCATGGTCACATAAATCTATACTTTCCCAGCGATCGCGTAAAGAATTTTGTAGTTCTCGAAATCTTGAGGCTTGTTTTGCTTCATAAATATGTAGTTTTGTCATCACATTTATATATTATTCTTAAGTTTTACAAGAGATTCGGTGGTATATGATCTACAAATATTAACAATAAAATGCGGGCATCTTGCCCGCCAGATGTACCTCACTGATATGAAACATACTATATATAACTATAGCAGGGAACAGACAAGCTTTTGGGGAAGACATTGAGGGTAATGGTGTCCCATGGTATGTGATCGCATTCTCATGCTCAAATTCCTCTGTACTTAGATCGCAATTTTTCTAGAGAAAGTCTGAGTAATACCAATTTCATCAATGTTTGCTACAAATAGCTAGGGTATTTCTTAGGAGTCAGGTAGGGGAGCTGTCGGATTGGCGACGTACAGAATGAATGACTTCAATACCAGTTTTGAGCTAGTAAATTCTCTTTTTTCTCAAAGGGACATTTTCTTTAAAGTATTTAGATCGCACTTATTATTAGTAACATTCTTTTTTTAAATTGGTATAATAAGGCAGGAGAAAGGTACCAAATTGGAAGTCGGGAATAGAGATTAATATTGAACTGTACCTCACCATCTTAAAAAGTGCTGTAAATTTTATATTTCCAGTTCCCTAAAATTTTTCTAATAGTTAGTTTGGAATTTCTGAGAATACAAAGTTAAGTTAAAATGGACTAATAAAAATAATAAAGTAATATGAGTTCTAATCTAAGAGAACTTTCCTTAATTAGCTAGAGATTTTCATCCCTGGCAGATAAACCTATGCTGGAAGATTTAATATGACTGATTCTAATTTTAATCACGAATTACAATGGACGCCAGAAGCTCAAATTAAATTAAAAAATATTCCCTATTTTGTTCGAGCTCAGGCAAGAAAGCGAATTGAAGATTTGGCCAGAGAAGCAGAGCAAGAAGTCGTCACAGCAGAAATAGTTGAGCAAGCTCGATTAGAATTTGGCCAGTAGGATAATCAAGTCAAAAGTTAAAAGTTAAAAGTCAAAAGTCAAACCACCCCTAACCCCTCTGGTGGAGGGGAAGTAGGGGATTTGAGCTCCGCTCCAAAAATATTTCGCCATTTCTTGGCGGGGTGGCACGACCCAATCCTGTTTGATAACAACATTCCAATCAACACAATTGTGATGAGGAAAACAATTATTCTTTGAAGTCTAGAAAAAGGACTCATAAAGCCTTAGACTGGAGTGTTGCAGATAGTCAAGTTTGAGGTCTACAAAATCAACAGTGAGAAAAATTATAATTGCTGGGAACTGGAAAATGTACAAAACCCAAGCAGAAGCTAAAGAGTTTCTCCAGGGTTTAATGTCTCAACTCACAGAAATCCCTGAAAAACCTGAAGTAGTTCTCTGCACTCCCTTTACTGCACTAGATTTTATGTCAAAAAATTTGCATGGGAGTCGGATAAAGTTGGGTGCCCAAAATGTGCATTGGGAAGATGAGGGAGCATATACAGGAGAAATTTCTGGCCCAATGCTCAAGGAAATTGGAGTTAATTATGTAATTGTTGGCCATAGTGAGCGTCGTCAACATTTTGGTGAAACTGACGAAAAAGTTAATTTGCGCTTAAAAGCTGCTCAGAAGCATGGTTTAACCCCTATTCTCTGTGTGGGAGAATCTAAGGAGCAAAGAGCTGCTGGTGAAACAGAATCACATATCTTTTCTCAGTTGGCCACAGATTTAATTGATGTGGATCAGGAAAATCTAGTAATTGCCTATGAACCTATCTGGGCAATTGGTACTGGTGATACTTGTGAAGCTAAAGAAGCTAACCGTGTTATTGGTTTAATTCGTAGTAAGTTAACTAATTCTAATGTCACTATTCAATATGGTGGATCTGTTAAACCTAATAATGTTGATGAAATTATGGCTCAACCAGAAATTGATGGTGCTTTAGTTGGGGGAGCAAGTTTAATGCCAGATAGTTTTTCTCGTCTAATTAATTATAAATAATTTCAGGATTATTGATGATTAATTAGACTTCTTTGAGAAATTAAAAAAGGGAGGAAAAAAGAGTATGTTACAGCAAAATAGAAATATAAATTTACTAATTTCCTAAACAATTTGCACTATAACATAACTATAAATTGGTGTTCAAGAATTTAGAATTAAGAATTAATAATTTAGAATTACCTCTTCTTTTCAAGGAGAGGATTGGGTTAAAAGGAATTTTTTTCTTTTTCTCCATGAATGGAGAGGCTTTATACCTTGATTTTTCTGTAATAATTATGGAGAATAAAGCCTCACTATCATGTATAGATTTGGTTTAATTCTTCGACCTAGTTTTTGTTCTACTAACAGTTATAGTTGACAATTTTTTTCTTCCCTTTTGCTTAAATTATCCTAAAATAAATTCTCATAAATCATCTAAACTGTTAGTGGGTTAATTAGGGCTTGCTGATTAAATATCAAAGCATTGAATGATATTGGTTTCAGCCTTTTTTTGCCTTTAAAAAGTGCAAGCTTTTCGGTCTAAAGAGCTGCAACAAAGCTAGTATTTTGGGATGATTATGGCAGAAAAATCACTCTTACAATTTTTACGACTACCTCCTCTATGATTTCCATTTATCCTGTCTCCTGTCTCCTGTCTCCTACCCCTACCACTCATACTTTATTCAGCAAACCTTAATTATTAAACATCATCAAATATGCACAATTACTATCAAAATTTTGTTTGGGGAAAACGTACCTATATTATGGGTATTTTGAATATAACGCCAGATAGTTTTAGTGATGGTGGTGATTTTAATACGCTAGAAACATCTTTAAAACAAGCCAAAAAAATGGTAGAATATGGTGCCGATATGATTGATATTGGCGGTCAATCTACTCGACCAGGGGCTGAAGTTGTTTCTCTGGAGGAGGAAATTAATCGGGTTCTACCAATAATTAAGTTATTAAGAAATCAGCAAAATATTTGTGCTGAAATTCCTATTTCTGTTGATACAACTAGAGCAGTAGTTGCACAAAAAGCTGTGGAAGTTGGTGCTAATTTAATTAATGATATTTCTGGGGGAACTTATGACTCAGATATGTTTTCAGTGGTGGCTGGTCTCAAAGTGCCGATTGTATTAATGCACATTAAGGGTACGCCAAAAACAATGCAAAAATTGACAGATTATCAAGATTTAATTGGGGAAATATATCAATTTTTAGAGAGTCGAATAGAGGCTGCTATAACAGCGGGAATTGAAAGGGATAAAATTATTATTGACCCTGGTATTGGTTTTGCTAAAAATTACGAACAAAATTTAGAAATTATCCGCAATTTATCAAGGTTTAAAAGTTTAAATTGTCCGATTTTAGTAGGATTATCTCGTAAAAGTTTTATTGGTAAAATTTTAAATCAACCTGATGCTAAACAAAGAGTTTGGGGAACTGCTGCAGGTTGTGTGGCGGCGATCGCTGAGTCTGTAGATATTTTACGAGTTCACGATGTTAAAGAAATGTCTGAAGTTTGTCGAGTTGCAGATGTTATTTTTAGGAAGGAAGAAGAAGGGTTAAAATAATTCAGGAGTCAGGAAGAATAAGAGTAGAAATTATTTTTTTATCTTGGGTTTATACCCCACCCTCTACACGGTGTTGAATTGGTTGGGGTTTGAGTTCCCATCCATTTTTTTCTTCCTTCTTCCTTCTTATATCATGTCCGTTTATATCGTTTGTGTAAACCCAAGGGTGAATATCTACAGGAAATGATGGTTTTTTCTTGCGAGGGTAGCCTTCTTTCCTCTTCCCTCTT
>NZ_RCBY01000078.1 GCF_003838195.1 Okeania hirsuta | reverse complement strand
GAGTCAGGAGGGAAAAAATTTATGAAGATTTGGTAATGGTGAAGATAAAGAATGTTTTTATACCGAATTAAACGGATTTGATATAATTATTAATTGTTGAAAGTGCTTTTCATTTAAGTAGACCACAAAATTAATTATTTTGGGGTAGGGAGTAGGTAGTAGAAAAATGCACCGTTTCTGAATAAATGTATGATTTCACAGAAGGACTGAGTCAGGAGTCATTAGGTAGAAAGGAGTTTTTCGGTGACTAAATAGAAAGAAATAGGTATAGTTTGCACTATTGTTTTGGCTGAAAACTTACTCAAAGTTGACTTTCATTCCTTACTTCAGCAACGCCAAAAATGCTTTTGGGTTGCCCGTACTAACTGTAGTCTACCGAAATGAAAACCGCTATAAAACTCAGACAACACAATATTTTTCTTTCTTCCTTCTTCCCTCTTCCTTCTTCCCTCTTCCTTCTTCCCTCTTCCTTCTGCTATTAATATAGGGGCGAGTATAAACCCACCCCTAGACAAAACAAAAATTAATGGAAATCTTACATAAGGTTGAATTTAATTAAGCAGTTACTGCTAGTAAATTGCTGACCTCTTTGGCAGTTTTAAAGAAGAACTCTACATTTTCTTCAGGGGTCTTTTGCAAAACACCATGTCCTAAATTTAATATATGACCTTGGTTGCCTGCTTTGCGGATAGTTTCCAAAATGCGAGATTTGATAAACTCTTTAGAACCAAAAAGTACGCCGGGGTCTATATTTCCCTGTATGCCAATATTTTTACCTAGTCGCTGTCTTGCTTCGCCGATGTCTACTGTCCAATCTACACTAACTATATCAACACCAGTTTGGGGCATTCTCTCTAACAATCCAGCACTGCCATTAATATAAAGAATAAAAGGTGTGTTTGGATGAGTTGCCTTAACCTGTTGGACTACTCGTTTTTGATAAGGCAAGGCAAAAGTTTCATAATCTTGAGGACTAAGTTGACCTGCCCAAGAATCAAACATTTGGATGACTTGTGCTCCACTATTTATCTGGTAACGAGCATAAACGGCGATCGCGTCTGCTAGTTTGCCAAGAAACTGATGCAACATTTCTGGTTCGCAAAAGGCCATTCTTTTGATAAAGGTATAATCCTTACAACTTTTACCTTCTATAGCATAAGCGGCTAATGTCCAAGGTGCCCCAATAAAGCCTAAAATTGCTGCTTCGTTCTTAACTTCTCTTTTGAGAATTTGTAAAATTTCTCTGATAAAAGGTAGAGACTCTTCTGGTTCGATGGGATGAAGTTGGTCAATTTGAGATTGAGTGCGAATAGGAGGGTCAATTATTGGTCCTTTACTTTCGACTATATCAAAATCAATGCCTATTGCTGGAAGTGGGGTGAGGATATCTGAGAATAAAATTACTCCATCAGGTTTAAATGCGTGGAAAGGTTGCAGAGATATTTCCACAGCAATATCTACGTTTTCGGAACGCTCGCGAAATGAGGGGTATTTCTCTCGTAAATCTCGATAAGATTTCATGTAACGTCCTGCTTGTCTCATCATCCATACAGGTGGACGGTCTAAGACTTCACCCTTAGTTGCTCGTAATAAATATGGTAGTTGGCTTGATTCGGCCATCTTTATTTTACCTTCTACTTCTCAAATTTTTTATCTAAATAGCTAGCAAAGCATAAGGTTGGGACATAACAAAAGTCTCAAACTCAAATTTTCAAGATAGCCTTTCCCTTTTGCCTTCTGCTATATCAGTATCAGTAGGTCAATATGATTGTCCTGATTAGTTAAGTTTACAAGGACGTGACATCTGTGGAAATAGTAGACTTTGGATTGTAACGAAAGTTTACTATTAAGAAAGGGAATAGGGAGTAGGGGATAGGGGACAGGCAAAAAATATTTATTCGGAGTTGTGTCATATTAATCACTGAACTTGCTGTAAGTTATAAGAATTCGTCACTAAAATGATTAAAAAAAATGGTAGTTCGTCATAGTAATGGTATCTGAGTTAATCTTGATATTTACCTAAATTTTGATTCCTCTAAATATCCAAGAGTATTTTGATAATGAGTTGCGAAAAAATTATTTTCCCCTAGCTTCTACAATTACTTTTCACCAGTACCAAAAAAATTACTTAATCTGGCTTTTTACCAAATATCTGAAGTTTTGAGAAAGTTTAGTATTTTTGTTGGGAATTGGTATCAGACTAATTTTTATATAAATATGGATTGGTATATTTTGTGTATCTACAAATTATCAGGAACCTCTAGTTTAAATTGCCAAATTTTTAATCAATTCTGGTCTTAAAGAACAAAGTTTAATTACTATAGCAATTCCCAAGAAGAGTGAGGTAAAGAATTCGTTGATTTTAGGGAGTAGGGAGTAGATCCTAGTAATTGGGGAAACTGAGAACAGACAAGAAGAAAAACAACTGTTATTGCTCGGGAGTAGGGAGTAGTTGCATACAACGTCCGTACAGAGTAGTAATTCGGGAAACTGGGAATAGAAAAGAAGAAAAATAATTGTACTTCAGTAACTTGATAAACGCTATATATTTGGTAGATATAAAAATTATCAGGAAGCTCAAATTAAAATTGCCGTCTTCAAGAAGACAGTTTAATTACTATTGCTATTTAATTGTCTGTATTGTTTGTGTAAAGTACTTATAGTTTAGTTTTGCATCTGTTATTGCTCGGGAGTAGGGAGTAGTTGCATACAACGTCCGTACAGAGTAGTAATTCGGGAAACTGGGAATAGAAAAGAAGAAAAATAATTGTACTTCAGTAACTTGATAAACCCTATATATTTGGTAGATCTAAAAATTATCAGGAAGCTCAAATTAAAATTGCCGTCTTCAAGAAGAAAGTTTAATTACTATTGCTATTTAATTGTCTGTATTGTTTGTGTAAAGCACTTATAGTTTAGTTTTGCATCTGAAAGTTTTTAATATATTCTTTGAATAAGGAAGGTAGGCTAAATAAGCTATTGTTAGTTTTTATTTGATGTAATAAGTATCGTCTTTTCAGGGATTGTAATCCATTGACAATATCTATAGAGGACAATGAGCAGGATTTTTTTAAGTCTTCTATTGAAACATTTTCATCGCATTTACTTATTGTTAAAACTATTTGTTTTTCTACGTCTGACATTCTCTGATATGAGGTGTCGAAAAGTAGTTTCATTTCTTCTGTGATAATTAAGTTCCCTTCAGCTATCAATTGAGATACTAGGTCTTGAAAGATATCTTTGATTAAAGTACATATATATTGTAAGTATAAGGGATTGCCTATATACATATTGTTTAAATTCAACCAATTTTCTCGGTCTTGTAGTTTATATTCTTTGATTATTTCTATTCCGGCTGAATTATCTAAGCTTCCTAATTCTAGACATTGAATTGGATATAATTCTCGGTCTAAGGCTGTCATTTCCTGAGCTTTTTCTTGACTAATTAATATTACACAACTTTAGCAATTACAAAATTTAGCAGAAGCAGGAAAAAATCCCCAGGAAAACAAACAAAAAGCAAAAGGAGTAATTAGATTTTTTAAAGGCTTATTTACAGAGTTACCTAAGACGGCAAAATTAATCGAGCAGTGGGAAAAATTATTACCAGCTATCGCTAGTTTCTTTTGATTTGAAAATTAGGATATATCAGCAAATCTTCAGATGACGAAAAGACAACTAAATTGGCGATGAATTAAAATTTATTCCCGACTTTGATATATGAGAAAATTCCGACAAAAAACTTACCACTTGTAGGTTGGGTTGAGGAACGTTAGCGGAGCTTATCCGTAGGATAAACCAAACAAAAATAGAGGTGTATTTCGACTTTTTTCATCTTTCTTTTGCTATGTATGTTGGGTTAAGCGGTAGCGTAACCCAACCTACGGTATTCCCGATTTTTACAGGTCATAAAATTAGACAAAAAATTTACCATTTGTCGGTTGGGTTGATAAAAAAACTCAACAAAAATAGAGGAGTATTTCGATTTTTTTCATCTTTCTTTTGCTATATATATATGTTGGGTTGCGCTGTCGCTTAACCCAACCTACGGTATTCCCGACTTTTACAGGTCATAAAATTAGACAGAAAATTTACCATTTTTCGGTTGGTTTGACAAAGGAAACTCAACAAAAATAGAGATGTATCTCAATCTTTTTTCCTCTTGCCTTTTACTGATAACTAATAACTGAAATTACCCTCACTCTATTTCTTTATTTCCAAGTTCAAACCCATTGTCTTTAACATAAACATAAGGAATAGTTGTGGCTTTAAAATCAACTATATTAGCTGCATTTTGTACCCACTCACAATAAAGTGGGTTTAATTGTTGATAAATTTGTTTGAGATTTTGTATTTCTGCTTCAAGTTGATTAGCTTTTTCGTTGACTTTTTTCACTTGCTCCTGTAATTGTTTTCCCCCTTGATAAACTTTTTCTTGTAGTTCATGCCATTCTAGTCGAGATTTTTTTGGTGCTAATGTAGTTTTTTTCTGATTAAGTTGTGCTTCTAATATTTTGAGAGATTGATTAATTTCTTGTAATTCTTCTTGCCACTTTGCAGCTTCTTCAGCATTTTTTTTGTGAAATTCTGCTAGTGTTTCAGGAGTATTATTTGGAGGAAAACTCACATCTATTCGGAAAGAAGAACGTTGATGACGAAGAGTATCTACTTCGGTCTGTAAAGTTTCTACTTCGGTCTGTAAAGTTTCTACTTCTGATTTGAGTTCTGCTATATTTTCTTTCATATATTTGAACAGGATTTAATCTAGTCGTTCAGGAACTACTATATATCCGGTGGTGTCATCGCCCAAAACTAAATTTTTTGCTTGACCCCAATACCACCAGTATGCACCAATATAAGCACAGATTAAACTATCTAATTTATCTTCTGTAATTTTGAGGGTAGCTATACTATTGATATTTTCAGTATCTAGGAAATTTTCGGAAATTTCTAGAGTTGGTTCGAGGGTAGTTAAGATATTTGTTATGTATTGGTGCAGTTTCAAAAGTTCTGATTTACGGTCTGCTAATTTCCCTTTTTTGTATTTCATAATTTTTTCTAAACTAAATAAATTAACTATAGCTGGATGAGGATAAACTTCGATTTGAAAACGTCCTGGTTGTTGCGGTTCAATTGTTGGTGCATGAATAAATCCTTTAGCTGTCAAACTCATGCCAAAATTCACGGTTTTCTGAGCAAAAGGACGGTTAAGATTTGCTGGATAACATCCCGCATGATAACGACCAAAATATTTATGAGTAAGTTTATCTGGTAGTCTAGTTCCTGTTTGATTGGGAATTATTGTTGGAGCATCTACGGCAATTAGAGCAGGAGTTGGTAAAGGAGTAAAATTATCAATCCAATTGAGAATATCTTCAGTTTCTAATATGCAGTCTAAGTCTAATATATTTAATTTTTTGTCTGAGTATTGTAGACAGCACAAACCACTTTTTCCCGAACTCCAACCGAGGTCTATTCCTATAAATTTCATAGTGTTGTTTTGGTAAATAGGGTTTGCTGAAAAAGTATTTTTTCAGGGTAATTTAAGTCATCAGTTATCAGTACCTATACAACAAGGAGGCTTTGAAGTAAACATTTCCTCCGGAATGCTGCGCAAACAGCCGTCAGCTCTCAGCTATCAACTAATATCTACTATTTGTCAATGACTAGAATTACTTGGGTATTTGTACTTGTTCAAAATTTGTTTTTTTTGAGGCTATACCTCTCGGCTGAAAATTGGCATATTTGAGGTGTTATTAACGTAAATACTAGCTTGTAGCCTTGTATTGAAGAGTCTATTCTTAGGTGTAGGCACAACATTGGCACAATATCTTATGTACAAACTATGTACCAAATCGCTGAAACAACGCAAGTTCGTGAAATATTTTGTAATAATTTGGGGAAAATTAGACTACTTTGATTTAGATAAATAATATTAAAAGCTGATTTGATTAGTCAAAAAGGCCATCTGGGAGTAAATCCCGGAAGGCAGGTGCTATGTTAGCGCAGCTCCTCTGTCAAGAGGCAGCAGAAAGCCCCTAACAGTGATGTTAGGGAATCCCGCGCTGTCTCGTAGAGCAGCGTCGGGAGGATGTCAATCAGTGTTATACCAATGCAAAAAATAATGCAAGACCTTGCTCAAGGCTTAATTTATTAAGTAATAAGTAAGTAAGAGCAATGTTTTTAGTGTGTATTATTCTTCTGTTTACTACTCCCCTACTCCCCTACTCTCCTACTCCCTAACACCAAATTTTTTTCATTATTGTCTTTGATAAGTTCTATTGAGGGAGAAAATTGTTCAACGATTATATTAGGAATAGCTTTGCCTAAAGTAATCGCCCTAGCTGCCATAAACATTGCTAAAGCTAACCATAATATATGATTACTTTTTAACAACCAACCCACCATAGCAAAGGGTAAAAATCCTACTAAACTAGCAATTAAAGTAGAATTGCGCAATAAACTTCCTTGAGTTAAACCGAGAAAATATCCATCTAACATATAAGCCATTCCCCCAAACCCCAAAACAGGTATTAGCCAAAAAACATAACTATTAATATTGTGAATAATTTCAGTATGATTAGTCAACAAACCAAATAAATAGGTAGGGAATAAACAGAATACTAAAGCAAAAATCAACCCGATACTCACACTAATTATTCCTGATAATTTTACTAATATCTTTAATTGTTCTTGATTTCCTTCACCATAACTTTTTCCTGCTAAACTTTCTGTGGCAAAAGCTAAACCGTCAATAAAATAAGCAGCTAATGTCACTACCTGTAATAACAGGGTATTAGTTGCTAAAACTAGAGTATTTATGTATGAACTTAAATTAGTAAATACAGCAAAAGTAGAAATTAGGGCAAAAGTGCGAATCAGAATATCTCGATTGAGAATAAAAGTTTCTCTAATTACTTGAGGTTGCCAAATATCTTTGATTAACTGAGGAATTTCTCTCAAAGATATTAAGTTAAAAATACAAATTATGCCTACGACTAAAGTAATATATTGACTTATTGCTGTAGCACTACCCGCACCGCTACTTTCCCATCCCCAACGGACAATAAAAATATAATCTAAGATAATATTTGTGCCTTTATTAACTACTGATAATAGTAAAACTTTTCCTCCTTGTTCGAGTCCTAAAAACCAACCTATTAATACGAAGTTTAATAAGGTAGCAGGTGCGCCCCAAATTAAACTTTGATAGTAGCTAATACCACTAGCTTTTACTTCTGGAGTTGCACTAAGTAAACTAAAGCCAATTTCTCTCAAAGGATATTGGAAAATCAGAATAATTGTGCCAATAACTAAAGCAATTAAGCAGTTCCGTAGGCAAATTTGTTTTACTTCCTGATGGTTTTCACTTCCTCTAGCTTGAGCAGTTGTACCAGTAGTACCCATTCGTAAAAAGCCAAAAGTCCAGTAAATATAGTTAAATAAAACTGTGGCTAGGGAAACTCCTGCTAAATTATGAATTTCATCTAAATAACCTAAAAAAGCTAAGTCTACTAGACTTGCTAAAGGAACCATTAAATTAGATAAAATGTTGACTAAAGTTAATCGGATAAAATCATTCTTAATAAGAGACTTCATATTTTCCAAAGAGTAGATTTATCTCCCATTTTACTCACAGAAGTTAGTTATAGAGAAACAAAATTGAGATTTTAACTTTTTTTTGACAATAAACAGTCTCTGAGATAATAAAATATCTAATATTGATTTTCTTTGGAGAAAAACTAAACATGAAACTTACTCCTCAAAACTTTGCTGATATAATATCTAATATTCAGTTTCTTTTTATTCAACCCGATAATAAAATTTCTCTATGTCTTTAGAGGATAAAGCTAATTTTAACTTTTTAGGAAAATTCCTGATTTATTATGAAACTAAGATAGGTTTTAAAATTGGCGATCGCTAGCTAAAAAGCAATTTATCATTAGGTATGTCTTTAGAGGATAAAGCTAATTTTAACTTTTTAGGAAAATCCCTGATTTATTATGAAACTAAGATAGGTTTTAAAATTGGCGATCGCTAGCTAAAAAGCAATTTATCATTTCTATTAAAAATACCGAAAATCTAAACAAATACTATAGGATATTTAATCATCGTTATTTTATTTATTACAATCTAAAAAAACAATTATTCAAACTAAAACTAGCCATACTAGAAAAAAAGGATTTACCAGATTATTTATGAGGAAAAATGGCTAAACAATGTCATTTAACTAAGCGATAATTTTTAGCTTTAATTGATTGTCATAATATTCAAGAATAATATGAGAACAGACTATATTAGCAAGGGGTTTTAAATTCTCCTGAAGAGTAAAAAAACTAGAGGTAAGCATTCAGCTATTAGCGATTAGCTAGCCTCCTGTGGAGGAACTACGTTAACAGCTATTACTTTGAGTTTGCTATAAAAGCTCTTTCATTGAAGAGATGAAAATTACTACAAAAGCCAGTTTTAACTTTCTATATTCGTTGAAATATTATCCTTAAGCTTGAGGTTGGAAAAGCTGAAAGCTTAAAGCTGACAGCTAATAGCTGAATGCTTACAACTAGAGTTTATAAAAAAAAGAGATTGATATTAACTTAAATCTGTTGCCAACTTAGGTCTAAAAATATTTTTTCTTGCATACTTCTGTATGAATTTCAAATACTCTTATCTCGGTCAAATTTTACAGCTTTTCAAGATAACTTTTTTTGACTACTGATAATGGAGTCGATAAATTTTTCAAAGCCATTACTATAAAAAATGTATTGAGACATAATTATTCAACCTTCATAGGAGAAAAGTATACTCATACCATTTTATTGAAATGGTGAATTACAGTTTCTCTTAGTATATTTACCTGGTTTATAAATTTATAAAACTTTGTGCTTCATCAACTAAAAAACTGCTGTAACTATTTTCGACGATTGGGGCATTTTCTTTGGTTTTTATCTGGAGATAAATCTTCTATTTTGGCAATTTCAGGAGATTGACTTAGTTGCGTATTATAAGCGCTGAAAATAGCATAAGCAGCACTCCAAACTGTCATAAATCCCACAATGGTAATTAATGCTGTTTTAGTCAAATTTTGTTTTTGAGAAGGGGCTAATACTTCTAAAGGAATTAAAGCTTCAAGAGCTGATTCTGCTGATGAATATCTATCTTTATAATTAGGTTGTACCATTTTTTCTAGCCACATAATAAAGTCTTGACTTAGGTGCTTTACTTGCTGCTGAAAATTAATTTTTCCTGTCTCATCCATGAGAATTCCTACTTCTGTTGCTGGGGTATTTGTTAATAAACAAATTAATGTTGCACCGAGACTATATAAATCTGATGCTGTTGTTAATTCGCGATTAAACATTTGTTCTGGAGGCATAAATCCTAATGTACCTTTGACTACGCTACTAACAGCAACTTCTCCTCCTCCTATTCTGGCAAAACCAAAATCTACTAGGCTAATATTCATCTGTTCATCTATTAGAATGTTTTCTGGTTTTAAGTCTCTATGAATTACTGCTGGAATTCTGTTTTGGAGGTATTTAAGAATTTCTAGAACTGAAATTGCTATTTGTTTAATTTGTTGGGGTTGCCATTTTTGAGAGGTTGCTAAGTTTGCTAAAGAAATGGCGTTTTTATATTCCTGTACCATGCAAAAACCTGATGGTGTTTGGAAGGAATCTAAATAGTGGGGAATGTTGGGATGGTCTAGTGTTTTTAATACTTGAACTTCTCTTTCATAAGCTTGATATTCTGACCAATGCGCTCCGGTTGTAGCAAATTGAAATTGTTTTACTACTACTGTTTTTTGAGTGTTAATTTCTGTGGCAAGATAGGTTACTCTTCCACCTGCCCGGTTGTGTCCGAGTTCTTTGATTATTTGATAGCCGTAGTTGGAAAAATTGGGGTAATTAGTCATGGTAATTAGTAGGTTTTTAGTGAACAGTTCAATAATGGATAATGGATAATTGATAATTACCTCTGTCTAAAAGAAAGAGGATTAAATAAAAGGAGAAGGTTTTCTTCTTTCTCTTGAAATAGAAGGCTTTAAACCTTAATTATTCGGTAATAGGAAACAATTAAATTTTTACATTAGGTTCCGAGTCGCTATATTTTGATTATGGTTTAATTAAGTTTGGCTCTGCTTTTCTGTATTTAGAAAATATTTTTACAGGTTTGGATATTAAATAAATTAGGGGTATTAGAGTAATAGAAAGAGAGGCGATCGCTACTATTGCTGAGTCGAAAATTTATCCTAAAGTAAAGCAGTGTAGTTGAGGAATGAATTCATAAAAATGCTTAAAAGTTATAATTAAGCTAAGGTTTAGTCCTATTGTTAAAAGAGCTATAAGTCTTTTTTTTGCTTCGGATAACAATTTATCTATCAGTATATTTTGGTTCTGTTATCTTTTCTAACCAATTAATCCAACCCCTTTCTAATGGTGGTACTAAATGACGAAAAATTATCCGATAATTCGCATCAATTAAATTGCCAATATCTGTCGATTTTATCCCAGTTAATAAACAAATTAATGTCGCACCAAGACTATATAAATCTGAACTTCTTGTTAATTGACGATTAAACATTTGTTCTGGAGACATAAATCCCATCGTACCTTTAACAACACTACTTGCTGCTATTTCTCCTCCTCCCATTCTGGCAAAACCAAAATCTACTAAATAAACATTTAACTGCTCATCAATTAAAATATTTTCTGGTTTAATATCTCGATGAATAACAGGTTGTTTTTGATTTTGGAGATAGACTAAAATTTCTAAAATTGAAATAGCAATCTGTTTAATTTCTTGGGGTTGCCACTGACGATAAATTACAGCAGATTCGGCTGCAATATATTCTTGAATCATGCAGAAACCATCCGCAGTTTGAAAAGAATCTAAATATTTAGGAATTCCTGGATGATTGAGACTTTTTAATACAGCTATTTCTTGAGAGTAGGCATCATATTCTGCCCAAGTTGCTCCTAATTTGGCAAATTGAAATTGTTTAATAACTACCTTTTTTTGAGTCTTGATATTTTCAGCTAAATAAGTGACTCGCCCGCCAATATTATTGTGTCCGAGTTCTCTAATTATTTGATAGTCTTGAGAAGAAAAATTAGGGTAATTATTCATGGGTTTTTAGTAGGTTTTAAGGAACAGAGAATAGAAAGCAATTAAATTTTTACATCCGATTCTCGATCACTCCGACTACTAATAGTCATATTTCTCCCAAGGTTATGCAGTTTAGAAGTTCACAATAATATTTCCACAACAAACAAAAATTATCACCTTTCCGAAATCCATATATTACACTAAGTAGTATAATGTAACCATAAATCCTCAAAGTCGGGGAATATAGCAGTCGTCATTACTGTTACGGCATATAAAAAGCTTAAAACTCAGACAAAGCAAGGTTTTTCCTTCTTCCTTCTTCCCTCTTCCTTCTGCCTTCTGCTATATGCAAAAATAATCAAGAAAACAAGACTATAGAAAAATAATACGGAGAAAAACTGTGGACTCCAAATATAACCCTGTATCCATTGAACAAAAGTGGCAAAAAATCTGGACCGAACAAAACCAAAACAAAACCCCTACAGACAAAAACAAACAAAAATTCTACGCTCTATCCATGTTCCCCTACCCATCCGGGAACTTACACATGGGTCATGTTCGTAACTACACAATTACCGATGTCATTGCCCGACTCAAACGGATGCAAGGTTATCGTGTCCTGCACCCCATGGGTTGGGACGCATTTGGACTACCCGCAGAAAACGCAGCTATTGACCGTGGCATCCCACCCGCCCAATGGACCTACCAAAATATCGCCCAAATGAAAGAACAACTAAGACGTTTGGGTTTCTCCATCGACTGGGAAAAAGAAGTCGCCACCTGCTCCCCCGAATACTACCGTTGGACTCAATGGATATTTCTCCAATTTTTCCAAGCAGGTCTCGCTTACCAAAAAGAATCCGCCGTTAACTGGGACCCCATCGACCAAACCGTACTTGCCAACGAACAAGTAGATGGCGAAGGTCGTTCCTGGCGTTCCGGGGCAAAAGTCGAACGTAAATTGTTGCGCCAGTGGTTCTTCAAAATTACCGACTACGCCGAACAACTCCTCAACGACTTGGACAAATTGCCTGGTTGGCCAGAAAGAGTTAAAACCATGCAGGCCAACTGGATAGGTAAATCTGTCGGTGCTTATCTCGAATTTCCCATAGTCGGTATGGATAAAAAAATCGGTGTCTTTACCACCAGACCTGATACTGTCTACGGCGTTAGTTATGTTGTCTTAGCTCCCGAACACCCTTTAACAGCACAGGTGACAACCCCAGAACAACAAACTACCGTCGAAACCTTCATTCAAGAAGTAGCTGCCGAAAGTGAACTAGAACGTACCGCCGAAGACAAACCAAAACGTGGCGTTCCCACTGGTGGCAAAGCTATCAACCCATTCAACAACCAAGAAATTCCCATCT
Source organism: Okeania hirsuta (assembly GCF_003838195.1). GTDB lineage: Bacteria > Cyanobacteriota > Cyanobacteriia > Cyanobacteriales > Microcoleaceae > Okeania > Okeania hirsuta. Next base: position 17,371 of record NZ_RCBY01000078.1, on the reverse strand, counting down.
GGATCGCCGACTATGTACTCTATGAATATGGTACAGGTGCAGTTATGGGAGTACCTGCTCACGATGTACGCGACTTCCAGTTTGCCAAACAATACAATTTACCCATTACAAATGTCATTGTGCCAGATGACTCCGATAATGATGACTGGGAACTTACAGATGCTTATACCGATATTGGCGTCATGGTCAACTCCGGTCCGTTTAATGGTGAAAAATCGACCTTTGCCAAAAAAGCAATTATTGAACTTGCAGAAGATGAAGGTTATGGGGAAGGTCGCATACAATATCGTTTGCGAGATTGGTTAATTTCTAGACAACGTTATTGGGGAGCGCCAATACCTATTATTCACTGTCCGAAATGTGGTGCTGTACCTGTACCAGATGAAGATTTGCCTGTGAAATTGCCAGACAGTGTAGAATTTTCTGGTCGCGGTCCGTCACCGTTGGCAAAATTAGAAGATTGGGTGAATGTTCCTTGTCCGAGTTGTGGCACTCCTGCAAAACGGGAAACGGATACGATGGATACTTTTATTGATTCGTCTTGGTATTATTTGCGTTATCCAGATGCGACCAACGAACAACAGGTGTTTGACTCAGAAATAGTTAACGACTGGTTGCCTGTAGACCAATATGTAGGTGGTATCGAACACGCAATTTTGCATTTGTTGTATTCCAGATTTTTTACAAAAGTTTTGCGCGACAGAGGTCTATGCAATTTTGACGAACCATTCCAACGTTTGTTAACTCAAGGGATGGTACAAGGTATCACCTACAAAAATCCAGTTACGGGTAAATATATTCCCTCTGCTGAAGTCAACCCGGAAGACGCTAAAGACCCGAAAACAGGAGACGAGTTAGAAGTCTTTTTTGAGAAAATGTCTAAATCTAAATATAACGGTGTCGATCCTTTAGATGTGATGTCAAAATATGGAGCTGATACCGCGCGGATGTTTATCTTATTTAAAGCGCCACCGGAAAAAGATTTAGAGTGGGATGATGCTGATGTGCAAGGGCAGTTTCGTTTCCTCAACCGAGTGTGGTTATTGATAACTGAGTTTTCTGCAAATCATAGTTTAAGTGAGTTGAAAGTAAAAAATAGTGGTGTTACTCAAGCAGACTTGAAAGATTTGGGTTGGTCGCGATATTTGATTACTGAAATCACGAAAAATCTTGCTGCTTTTAAACTCAAAAATGTGGTGAAAGTTTATGCTGCTGCTGAAGTGAAAGCTGCAATAGAAGCAAAGTTGAATCATCCAGAAACTCAACAAGAGACTAAGAATGATTTACAGAAAGGGTTGAGTTGGATAGAAACTAAGTTTGCTACAGAGTTAACTAAAGCAGAGAAAGATGTACGACGAGCGGTACATATTGCTATTAAGGAAGTAACAGAAGATTTAGATGGAGATTATCAGTTTAATACTGCCGTTTCTGAAATGATGAAATTGAGTAACGCTCTTGCTGATGCTAGTTGCAAAGATTCGCCTATTTATGCGGAAGGTTTGGAAACTTTGCTGTTGTTGTTGGCACCGTTTGCGCCTCATATTATTGAGGAGTTGTGGCAAGTTGCTGGTAATTTTGGTTCGGTGCATACCCATTCTTGGCCTAAGTTTGATCCGGATGCTTTGGTTGTAGATGAAATTACCTTGGTGATTCAGATTAAGGGTAAAACTAGGGGAACTATTCAGGTGTCAGCGCAAGCAGATAAGGCGACTTTGGAAAAGTTAGCGCGAGAGTCGGAAGTCGCGCAGCGTCATTTGGAAGGCAAGGAGATTAAAAAGGTAATTGTGGTACCTGGAAAATTGGTTAATTTTGTGGTTAGTTAACAGGAGTATTAGACTGACACAGCTAAAATGGTGCAATAGTAGGGGCGAGTTTGAGCAGAAATTTTTATACTTACCCTAAGATTTATATAAACCCGTCCTCATGCACACTGATTAGATATGTCACGCTAGTAGTAGACCGACACACCTTAAAATGTAGGTTGGGTTGAACTGAGTGAAACCCAACAAAACCCTACTATAGCGCTGTGCGCAGGGAACAGGCAACAGGGAACAGGGAACAGGGGGAATAAATTGCCGTTTGCGCAGCATTCCGAAGGAATAATATAAGACTTCTAGCTCTTTTGCCCCTACTACAATTTGTAAATATACCAGCGCTCATTGCTATAATGTCTAATGTTGGGTTTATCCTAACGGATAAGCTCCGCTAACGGTAACTCAACCCAACCTACGCCTATTGAACCATTTCAGATGTTTCAGTCCAGTAGGGTAGTTTTTCAATTATCAGTTATCAGTTATCAGCTTTTTCAGTTAGTTGCAAATAATATCATGTCCGTTGGTATCGTTTGTGTAAAAGTTAGCGTGGATATTTACAGGAAATTTAAGTTTTTTTCTTGCTCAATTGCCTTCCTGTTTTTTGCCTGTTGCCTGTTGCCTGTTGCCTGTTGCCTACCTTTTCTATAGAATACCGATGCTACCGGACATGATATAATATATCTTTATAGAAACTTTAGTGTTTACTATAAAAAAATATTATCATCGTAATATGCTTTATTTAAGCAGATAAATATCTTAAGATTTGCTTTATAAATTAGTTCTATACATACTTTAATTAAATAACTTTTAAAATCTATTACTTGTAGAACTTTGAATGTAAGCATTCAGCCGTCAGCTATCAGCTATTATTTTAGCAAAAGCAGATAAGGTGACATAAGGCGACATATAGAAGGTAAGGAGATTAAAAAGGTAATTGTGGTCCCTGGAAAATTGGTTAATTTTGTGGTAACTTGATTTATGATCGGGAAGTTATGTACAACTTCCCTACTATCATAACCATCAGGATACCAATCAAGAAATTAATCTAAATTAATCAACTGAATATCCTGTTTTTTCGTAATATTAGTAATCACTTTCTTTAGGCTAAACATATTAATAATTATCTATAAAATCATAAATTTAATTAGTCACGAAAAAAATAAAAACTTTTTTATTATACTCCTGGTTTCTTGCTTTCTCCTAGTTTTAATAAGCAATACCATAGCCCCTGTATGGACGCTTGTAAGGCGGATGTAACCCCAATACAATATCTTCTTGAGCAATACCCATTTCAATTAATTCTTGACCGACATCAATATCAGTAGCGTTATGCTGAAGCCAAATTTTGCCATCTTTGATATCGAAATGTAAAACAGTATAGTAAATTCATTCCAACCCTTTCCAACTAACTCGCATAAGTTGATAATGATTCCGTATGGGGTCAAAAAATAGTTCGTTTTCTACATCTTCGTTGCGAAATGTTGATTGACCATACTTTTCTAATAGGGTTTAAATGTAGGTTCGATAAAGCTCTAACTTATCCATTGGACAATCTCCTCTGTTGCAGGTTCATATAGCAGGGAATAGGAAACAGGGAACAGTAGGAAAAACATTTCCCTCTCTAAGCTTTATCATGTGAATATCTACAGGAAATTTAAGGTTTTTCAAGCTTTTAAGCCTTCTTTCTTTTTCCTTCTTCCTTCTTCCTTCTTCAAATGACTATTTATTGAGAACATTACAAATTAATTTACCAGCACCATTAGGTTTAAATTTAACAATCTTACCATTTTTTTGTATTTTTTCTTCAGTGCGACAGTTATAAATTTCCAATGGTTTTCTCCTACCATTAATACTAACTTCTGCTCGATATTCCCAATAGTTTTTAGCACTGCGCTTAATATTGAGAATACAAATTTTATTGCCGTTATAGTTACGACAAAAAGATGCTGCTGCGGGGGGTGTAACAGCAAAAAAGAATATTAATAAAAAAATTGACAAAATAATGTATTTCGACATTTTTAAAGATGTTATTTATTTTCTGAACTGTTATTTTCTGAATTAGCGATCGCACGGAAGTCAAAAGTTAAAAGTCAAAAGTTAAAAAGTCAGATTTTATCAGCTCAAAACTTTATATTATACATTGAAGAAGGAGACAGGAGACAGGAGACAGGAGACAGGAGGAAAATTACATGGGGATTCGCTCCCCCAAGTAATTTTGAACACGACCGTTGACGGTGGGGTATTAAACCCACAAAGAAAATGATAATTTCAGCAAATTATTTCACATTTAAAGTTGGAAACTATTTGTGACATCTTTAAAGTGAATTAGTATATATATACCAGCACGCACTGTTATATCTACAAAATAAAAAATCAGGACTTACCCATGAGGTACGAAAAACTAGGATTTGAGATTGCTTTCCATTTCAGACTACTCCGCAAACCCTGTCATTTCAGTTATCAGTTGTCAGTCGCTTCAGACAAAAATACATTGTAGCTGCGTAATATCATGTTCGGACGGGTTAGTTATAAATAAAATTTAAGGACTCCGGGTATCGACAGTACCAAAGAAATACTGAAATTATCAATACTATTCCTCCAATATTTACTCCTGACTCCTGACTCCTAACAACAGTTATTTATAACTAATTATCCGAACATGATATAATATCATGTCCGGATAATTAGTTATAAAAAAACTTTCTCCTTCAACTCCACTTCTTCTTTCTTCCCTCCTGAGGACTGACTCCTCCGTAGTTATTTATTTATCACTGTTCAACCGGACATGATATAAGTCCTAAAAATAAACTAAAGTCCGAAGCTCAATTTATCAATATCATAAACTCTCACTTCTGCATCTTCAGCTAAAAGTTCTGATATTTCTTCAATTAAAGGTGCAATGTAAGGTTGCTTAAGATGGGAATTAAGAGCTTCTCGGTCTATCCATTCTTCAAAATATAAAAAGGTATTAGAATTATCAAACTCTTCATATAAAGTATAACTAATATTTCCAGCTTCTTTATGAGTTTCTTCAATACCAGGTTTTGCAAGTTCTAAAAATCGTTCTCGTTTTTCTGGTTTGATTTTGTATTTCCCAGCTAAAACAAGTGTAAATTTTTTGTCTTCATTTGCTTGATTCATGTTTAAATCCTTGAATTTTGGGCGTTGGTGATTTGAGTTATGATATCATGTCCGGATAAGAGCGCGAACAAAAAAATTTTCTCTTCTACTGCTCTTTGCTTCTTATTTCTTCCCTCCTGACTCCTGACTCCTGACTCCTAAAAAATTGCTTTCCGTTCCGGACTGCTCCGCAAACCCTGTGGGTCGCAATGAGGAAAACTAGAAGGATTCTATTGCAGTACCGTTACCAAAATTATTATTAATATTAACAACCTGAGCATATACAAATTTTATCACATAGGTTATAATTATCGCCTTTATGTCAAACCTGATTACAGTTCATTCATTCTCATCAACTTAGAAAAGCTTAACAATACTTAAATGCTTGTAATTGAGTAATAAGAAAAAACTACAAAAATGATTTAGATCATTGTTAATTTAGATCGCTAAGTAACATTTTAGAATATTTATCAGAAAATCTCAGCTTATTCCAATAAAAAAATCATAAAATCAATTTAATTAATGAATTAATGTAAGTTAAGGTGATAATCTAGTTGATAGAAAAAATGTTTCGGATATATCTAATAGATTTGCCTCACATCTGAACAGCAAATCAGATTGGTCAGAAGTGTGGACAATGATATTATTTAATATCTCGAACAAGTGGCCTCCATCTGCTTATGCAAAGGCCGATAGCTTACTAACAAATTTAGATGTTAAACTGTGCAAGAAAGCGATTATGCTCAGTAATGCTAACGGGATATTACTCTATAACGCTGACACAAACACAGTCTTGAAACAAATATTCAAAGATCATAGCAAATTGGAAAAATTAAGCGGATAAACTATGGAATACAAAAACGCAGTTCTAGATGACAAAGCTCTGCAAGAAGGCTTAAATGGGATCAACCCCAAATTCGGGGACTTTTGTACTCGTGTAGCAGGTGAAGCATGGGGTTTACCACTCATAGACCAGAAAACCAAAGCTCTGATTACAATAGCAATTGATGTAGTCAATCAAGATCATGTAGGTCCGGGAAACCCTTTTGGCGCTCATGTTAATATGGCAATGCAACAGGGAGCTACCCGTGAAGAAATAGAGGAGTTGCTAGTATTCACCTGTGTTTATGCAGGATTTAATAAAGCAGCAGGTTGCTTCGGCGCTCTGAATGAAATTTTAGGCCCGTCCGCATAATCTTGAAGAAGGCAGAAAGCAGAAGGCATACCCCCTACCCCCCTTTGAAAGGAGGGAGTATAAATTTAACAAATGCGGTCGGGCAAGACCCGTGAATGCCTGTGGATGAGTAGCCGCCGACGGTCTCAGTAGAAGCAGGAAGTAAACATTAAAATATCACGCTATGTGACGTTTTATATCAGTTTTATGAAGCAGCAGAAGGTCTAATTGTTTATTGATAGTCTTCGACACGCCATTCTGTGTCTACAAACCCTAAACAATTTTCAGCGCCGTGTAGACGGTAGACAAAAAAATTTACTTATGTCTTCAAGAGCAAAGAAAGCACAATTCTATAACTACGAGAAAGTGTGGTTTCTTTAACGATCGCTCGCGTCACCCAGCAATTTTGTTTCAACTAATGAAAAAACAACTACAAGTTCAGATATTATGAAAAAGCGCACAAATTATTACAAAGACCTAGCAGTAGATTACTCCCGAGCTATTCCAGTAGCTGCTGATGTTGCCACAGAGATGATTGCTCTAGCAGAAAAAATCATTGCCATGAAAGAAGCAACATTACCAGATCTCAGTCCTGACTACACATTAGAACAAATAGAGAAAGAAAATAAAGAGTGGTGGCCTACTCATTGTGAAGCTTTGAGACAGGGACGCGGTGATATTCTCACGGCAGAATATTATAAAGATTTAGTCTATTTGTGCCAAGACGGACAATATTTTGGTCTAGAGGAACAAAAAGAAAGGGAACAGCATTGGTGGGCATTGATTTCTCAACCAGGGGTTATCATGTGCTGGCCTATTGTTATGTTTTCTGGAGAACATACATTCTTCGAGTGGAAAAGTGTGGATCTCGAAACCAACGAAACTATTGCCAAGGGAAATGTAACTTGGGTACGTCGTGGTCACAGAGGTGGTTGTTACTTAAAGACTGAGCAATTAACATTCTATCGTGATGTATTTGCTCCTGATTCACTCTTGAAGTTGATTACTACATAAGAGAAAAAATTAGACATCTCCTCCAAAAGAGGGAGTAGGGAGTAGGGAGTAGGGAGTAGGGAGAAATAATTGAGAATTTCTGTGGGATAATTGATTTTATTTTTTATTCTTGGAGATGTCTATTAGATAGTTAAACTGAAGGAAGTTGATAATAATTTCCAGCTCCCTATTAACTATAATTTTTGCCAGAAAAAGTATCGAATATTGAATCTATTATTTGAGCGCACCATTGAGTTGAAAATTATCACAAAGGTAGAGCGTCATATAATTAATAGTGGAAGCTAAAAGTACAAGCAAAAATTTAGAGACTTGAATATAGTTAGCATCTAATTATAATATCTAGATACTGAGTTATTACATCTGAAAAGAGCAACTAAATAGCTATTTATTGATAATAATGATGTGTAAAATTATAGTTACTCAGAATCAATGATGATAATGTTATCCCTCATAGATTCATTGTTTGATTATATTTTGTAAATAATAAGGAGTAAAAAAAAATGGCTACTGCAACAAAAGGTAAAATTGGAGTCTTAATAGAAGACCATTTTGACCCTACAGAATATCTAAAATTTAATGAATTTTTCCCTCAAAAAGGCTATGAAGTAGAATATATTACTCATTTATGGGGTAATAAAGAATTACATTTTGGCTCTAACCCAGAAAATAATATTGTCGAACAACAAGTTACTGTTTCTACAGAAGTTAATGATATTAACCCCTCAGACTATAAAGGGATAATTTGTATTGGCGCTTACGCTATGGATAGATTGAGGTATCAGGTAAACCCCAAAAAAGGTGAACCAAACCAAGCACCAGCAGTAGCATTTCTCCGCAAAGCTGTCAATACTGAGAATGTGAAATTAGGAGCAATTTGTCATAGTTTATGGCTATTTTGTGCCGATAATGAAATGATTAAAAATAAAAAAGTTACCTGTGCTCATAACATTATTTGTGATGTAGAAAACGCTGGAGCAGATGTAATATTTGATGGAGATCAAACAGCAGATTTAGTGATTGATGGAAACTTAATCACAGCCAAACATCCAGGTGTAACAGATGAATTTATGGAAAAATTTGTAGAAGCGATCGAAGTTAACAATTAATATAGCAATTCCCAAGAAGCGTGAGGTACAAAATCCCCTTGTTTTAGGTTCGGACGTTACATGCAACGTCCGTACGGAGTAGGGAGTAGAAAAGAAGAAAAACAACTGTACCTAAGTAACTTGAGAAACACTATATTGCTTTTTGTAGCGGTAGATTTTACCTCAATATTCAGAATAAAATTAGAGGATAATAATTAAAACCTGCCACACTCATATAGAACCCATTTGATAGCTATCTATTTTTTAAAGATGGGGAGTAGGAGAGTAGAGAAATTTTTCTACCTTTTTCCCTTATTCTCTAACTGAATCTCCTGACTTCACAACTCCTGTACATCGCCCTACCTACGGCGGCCTTAATAAAAAATCAAATCAACTGTCGCACTCTTATTTATCAATTCTTTCTCCCTACTCCCTACTTCCTTTTTTCTAGATGTCTAATGGGTTCTATACAAAAAAAACTCGTAAACAAAGTTAAAAATAATTCAACATGAGCACCCAAATAGAATTTAGCTTTTCTGACCTAATAGCAGGATATGTTACCAAATACGACTCAGAAACAGATATTTTTGGTATCAAAACAACAGACGGCAGAGAATTTAAAGCCAGACTAAGTCCGATTTCTTACGCCAAACTCGTACAAAACTTAGATGAAGCATACCCAGATGCTACAGGTTCTATGCGGTCAATGTTAGTACCTGGTCGGTATATATTCACTTATGGAGTCTTCTACCCAGATAGTCCCATATTTGAAGCCAAACAAATTATATTTGTCGGTCGCCAAGCAGAGGACTACGTTTTTGAGAAACCAAACTGGTGGGTAGACCAGGTGCGTTCCCTTGCTAATTTTTATGTCAAAGCTCAGTTTGGCGACGAAGAAATTGACTACCGCAACTATCGCACAACCCTAAGTCTATCCGGTGCAAAATCTCAGGTAAACTTCTCTCAAGAAACTGATACTATTTCCCGGATGGTTTACGGGATGGCGACTGCCTACATGATGACTGGGGAAGAAACTTTTCTAGAAGCAGCAGAAAAAGGTACCGAATATCTGCGAGACCACATGAGGTTTGTAGACCTAGACGAAGGAATTGTCTATTGGTATCACGGTATTGATGTACAAGGAGAGCGGGAACAAAAAATCTTCGCTTCAGAATTCGGCGATGACTACGATGCTATTCCTGCTTACGAACAAATTTACGCCCTTGCAGGTCCATTACAAACATATCGACTCAATGGCGACCCTCGGATCATGGACGATACCGAGAAAACCATCAAACTATTCAACGACTTCTACCTGGATAAGAGCGATCGCGGCGGTTATTACTCTCACCTAGACCCCATAACTCTAGACCCCCTCAGCGAATCATTAGGACGGAACAAAGGTACCAAAAACTGGAACTCAGTGGGAGACCATGCACCAGCATATTTAATTAATCTGTGGTTAGCAACAGAAAAACCAGAATATGCTGATATGCTCGAATATACCTTTGACACTATTGAAAAGCGGTTCCCAGACTACGAGAACTCTCCCTTTGTCAATGAAAAATTCTTTGAAGACTGGAGTCCAGACCATACTTGGGGATGGCAGCAAAACCGGGCAGTAGTTGGTCACAATATGAAAATTGCCTGGAATTTGATGCGGATGAATAGTCTCAAAGCCAAAGATTCTTATGTCGATTTGGCCAAGAAAATTGCCGATCTTATGCCAGCAGTGGGCAGCGACCAACAACGGGGTGGTTGGTATGATGTAGTTGAAAGAGTATTAGATAAAGACGAAAAAATCCATCGTTTTGTTTGGCACGACCGCAAAGCTTGGTGGCAGCAAGAACAGTCTATTCTAGCTTATTATATTCTCGCCGGAATTCTCAAAGAGCCAGAATATCATCGTTTAGCGCGGGAAGCTGCTGCTTTTTACAATGCTTGGTTCCTGGATACAGAAGATGGTGGGGTTTATTTCAATGTTCTTGCTAATGGTATTCCTTTCTTGGCAAGTGGTAACGAACGAGGTAAGGGGTCTCACTCCATGAGTGGTTATCACTCTACAGAGCTATGTTTCCTTTCTGCTGTTTATACTAATCTCCTGGTTAACAAGCAGCCAATGGATTTTTATTTTAAACCTATTCCTGGTGGTTTCCCCGATAATATCCTGCGGGTGTCGCCAGATATTCTGCCTCCAGGTAGTATTAAAATTGGCTCTGTAGAAATTGATGGCAAACCCTACAGTGATTTTGATACTGAGAAACTGAGTGTCAAGTTGCCTGATATTAAAGAAAGGGTGAAAGTTAAGGTAAATATTGTACCTACCTGAGTGGGTGGTGGTGCATAGTCATGGCAAAGGAAACACCGGGAATTTAGGGAGATGGGGAGTGTGGGGAGCACCGAGAGTGTGGGAGAAAAAAATATATATCCTCACCATTACCATCCAGGACCACCCCTGAGCGGGTTGAAAGCAAAAAGTTCAGATAATACCTTAGATGTATCTATGGGGGTGGTGGTGCATTGTCATGGTCGTGCATTGTAATTATTTTTGTTACGATATACGGTAGTGGGAGCATCTTGCTCCTTTATATCATGTCCGGATAATTGGCGTTGCACAGCGACGAATGATTTGAGATTTTTGATTGAATTGGATTGTGGATTAATCAATTGCTAGAATGATTAATTAATGGTTATTTTTAGTCAAAGTCTAAACTAATTTTTGGCAATATCATTCCATAATGTGCAACCCCGGATAATTAGTGATGAAAAAAATTATCCTTTCACTTGTAGGGCAAATCTCTTTTTTCTTCTTCTGTTGGTCAACATTCCCTCTCTTGGTCAGCATTCCCTTGCGACTGTCGTCGTCGCGGGGTCGCACTGCTACTCCCTACTCATATCATGTCCGGTAGCATCGGAGCGTGTATAAAATTAAGGTGACAATAGGATCAAACCTTCTGCCTCCTGCCTCCAGCATAGCTGCCTTCCTTCCAGCAAAGTCTAATTATTCAACCGGACATAATATCACTTATTTATATATTCAACCGGACATAATATTACTCGCGGGCAGGATGCCCACACTAGGCATTGCTTGTTCCTATTTACCATTACGCCAGCAGGACTACCTTTATGGGTTTAATATCATGTTCGGACGGGTCAGTTAGAAATAAAATTTAAGAACTGACAGTACCGACAGTACCTAAAGAAATACTGAAATTATCTTTACTTTCCTCCTTTCTTCCCTCCTGACTCCTGACTCCTGATTCCTCACAACAGTTATTTATAAGTATTCAACCAAACATGATATAAATTATTGTTTTGGTTAAATTTGTGGTATAAAATCTGTGGTAGTAGATTGAAGAAGGAGTCAGAATCAAGAGTGGGGGACAATTCAGACCCATCACTAATAATTGCAGACCACCAAAGCATCAGATTTGCTGCTGGTATTCAACCCATTTCTTCATCCGCCAGTTGTACAGAATTCTATCTAGCAATTCAGACAGTACGCTACTGACGGCTAATTTACCTCTACCTGAATTCTTTGTTGATAACTGAGACCAAACACTTAAATATTGTTATATCATGATACAAATTGATATTAATACAGTAGTAGAAAATATTACAGTAGTAGAATTAACAGGGGACATTGACGCTAGTACAGCACCTAAAGTTTCAGAAGAAATATTACCTCTAGCGACTCCTGGCTGCAAAATTCTGATAAATATGAGCAATGTGCCATATATGTCTAGTGCAGGGTTGCGCACATTACTATCACTGTACCGACAAACAACAGCAAAGGAAGGAAAAGTTGTATTAGTGGGACTTTCTGAAGAGCTTCAAGATACTATGTCTGTGACTGGGTTTCTAGACTTTTTTGCAACTGCTGAAAATGTTGAGTCAGGAATGGCAACACTAAATTGAAGCAGGTGGTAGTTCAACAATTAATAATTAATTATTAATTATTAATTATTAATTATTACCTCTCCTTCAAAAGAAGAGAATTGACTTAACTGGCTATCAGCTATCAGCATTTGAGCTAGCCTCCTAGGTCGGAACTCGGAACTGCGTTAACAGCTTTTTGACCTTGGGTTTATACCCCGACGAGGGCGTAAAAAAAGTCCTAATGCTGACCGCTGACTGCTATTTAAAGAAAAATTTTGTCTTTTTTCCCCTTTAAAGGAGAGGCTTTAAACCTTGATTATTCGGTTAAATTTTGTTAAGCGGTTCAGCATTTCAAAGTATATATCCAATTTTTGTGAAAGGGAGTAGGAAATATAAATAGGACTTAGGCGCTGACAATAGATATAGGGCTTTGTGCGTTACGCTACTACTAACAAACCCCACTGGACTACTTTGCTACTTTTTTTTCTTGACGGCTGAAACAGCTATATGTTATAATATATTACTATATGCGCGAGATAATAGAACCTGAAATAATACCCACTCATCCCCCCCCACACTATACGCACAAGCCCGCGCACAGGTAGGTTTCCTGTGTAAGCTGTGTCCAGACTAAAAGTGAGTTCAGAGCAATACAACCGTTTTCCTCCTTGACGCGATCCAACTCGATCACCGAACGCTTCCCATATTTTATTATTGTACTGCCTCGTACCACCCAAGCCCTGGTAAATTTGCTTCTGAACAGAAAATCCAAATTTACCATTACTGTATTTTACCCAAAGTTGGTCAATAGTGCGGAGGTCTTCACAAGGAAAATAATTTATATTTTCTATCAACATACAATGCTCAGTTTCTTGATCTGCTTCTTTCCACTTACCTGCTGCTAATAAGTCACGCAAATTAGTATAATCTAACCCTTTAGCTGAAACCAAAGGTACATCAGAAAAAGCAAAATTTTGTGAAGGTTGTTGATTTTTGTGAGTAGTATAAACAGAGGTATTAGACTGAGTAGCAAACCGATAAATATTAGCACTCCTTACATTACTAGCAGAAGAATATTTTGGAGATTGTTGATTGTTTTGAGTATGATAAACAGAAGAATTACCCAACCCTAACTCAGCCAAAACATCCTCAACATTCTGATAACGTTGCTTCTGTTTTTGCTGCACCAAACTATCTAAAACTTTACCCAATTCATCACTCACAAAATTTCCATTTAAACAGTCTCGCTATACCCATTCCATTTCCATTACATTATACAAATCAAATGGATTCATCTAAGTCAATAAATGTAAACAAGTTATATAAAATCCGCTCGGGTTCGGTATAAAAAAAATTTTCATCTTCATCCAAGAGCAAATGTTTCGCGCATTCTCTTCCCTCCTGAATCCTGACTTCCCCTCCTAGGAGGGGGAGGGGCGAGGGGTGGGTTGACTCCTGACTCCTAGATTAACTATCTAATTACACCGATGCTACCGGATTTGATATTACCCCCAAACTATACAGATAGCTCCCAGACTTTGCCTTTCCCATCGACTGCTCCGGGGCACAATATTCTGCCGAACCAATAACTGTTTCTGTCACTGTCCGACGTTGAGTTTTCGGCATAATCTTAGATGCTCCAAAATCAACCAAAACTAACTTTTTATCTGCCTCTATCCTAATAATATTCTCTGGCTTAATATCCCGATGAATCACATTATGACTGTGAACAAACTGCAAAACAGATAATAAGTAAATTAACAATTCTCGAATCTGACTTTCATTAACAACTCCACGGTTATCTAACTCTTGTTGTAGAGTTTCTCCCTGAATAAATTCCTATACTAAATATTGACGACTATCCACAGAAAAATAAGCAAAAAGTTCAGGAATTTGTGGATGCTTTCCTAATAACTCCAACCTTTCCGCTTCCTGTGCAAATAACTCGGCAACTTTTGCCACAGTTTCTGTTCCCTAAGCTTGAGGGAGAAACTGTTTAATCACACAAGGAGGTTTAGAAGGTTTAAACTTATCCACAGCTAAAAAAGTTCGACCAAAACTACCTTGTCCGAGAATACTTTTTGCCCAATAACGTTCTACAAGTAATAGTTGATCTCCACATTTTTAACAGAACTGAAAATTATCGGGATTAATATTCAGACATTCTGAGTTGAGACATTGAGACATGATAATAATTTTTTTTTAGAATCTACTAAACTCTATGACTAAATTATAAACAGGACTTAAGCAGCCAAACAAGAAACTGGGTTTATAGTATTTTTTTGCTTCATGAGGTACATTGACGATCCTCCTAAATCTCCCTTAAAAAGCTATGCTTTATCAACATCTTTCTTCACATAAAAATTGACAAAATAGACAAGTTATGTATAAGTCTTGGAGGGAATTTTTCAGGAGAAAAGTGTATTGAAAAATACATTTTTTTGAAAACTGTAGACAAGATTTTTGCCCCCCACACTCCCCACACTCCCCACCCTCCCCACAAGGTTTTCAGGAGTTCCTTATCAGGTATAGCTTAAAAAGGGGGACTTTGAATACTCCCCTCTTAAAAAGGGGGGCGGGGGGATCTAAAACTGTACCTGATAGATTATTGAATTTATTGTCAGTTATTGTTTTGGAAAAATTACCAGAAATGAGTCATCAGGAGTTAGAAGCTATATTTAGTATTAATGATTTGAAAAAAAACTCTTTTGCTCAGGAATTAATGGCAGAAGCAGAAGAAAGAGGAAAGTTAAAGGTTATTCCTGAATTACTAAAGCAAGGCTTTTCTGTGGAAAAAATTGCTAATATACTTCACCTTGATGTTCGGCAAGTCCAACAATTTATTAATAATCTCAATTAATTAGAATTACTACCAGTAAAGAAAATCTAGGTTTGGTTAATTTATACATTAGTAGAGTGTCTATCAATAGAGAAAACCCAACAAATTTTTTCCTATTCTAGGAGGTAATGATAATTGATAAATGATAACTGAAATGACTACTTTAATAAATAATTAATATTTAATTTATTGCCGAAATTAACTTAATAACGTTAAAGTTAGGCAGAGTTTGTGTAAACAGACATTTAATCCTAATTTGAGGAGCGAATATTTAATGCGAGTTTTATTAATTTATCCCTTATTTCCCCAATCTTTCTGGTCTTTTGAAAAAATTCTGGAACTGATAAATCGCAAAGTAATGCTACCTCCTTTAGGGTTAGTAACAGTAGCAGCTATCTTACCCCAGGAATGGGAATATAAATTAGTCGATAGAAATATTAGGGCAGTCACAGAAACAGAATGGGAATGGGCAGATTTAGTCATACTTTCGGCAATGATTGTCCAAAAAGAAGACTTACATGACCAAATCCGAGAAGCAAAACGACGTAATAAATTAGTAGCTTGTGGTGGCCCATATCCCACAGCATTACCCCAAGAACAATTGGACAGTGGTGTAGATTTTCTAATTCTGGATGAAGGGGAAATTACTTTGCCTATGTTTGTCGATGCTGTCAAACGTGGGGAAACTCACGGTATTTTCCGTGCAGATGGGAATAAACCTGATGTGACAACAACTCCTATTCCCAGATTCGATTTATTGGAAATGCAATATTATGAATCTATGTCGGTTCAGTTTTCCCGTGGTTGTCCATTCCAATGTGAATTTTGTGATATTATTGTTCTGTATGGTCGTAAACCCCGTACCAAAACGCCAGCACAATTATTAGCAGAATTAGATTACTTATACGACTTAGGATGGCGTGGTTCTCTATTTATGGTAGATGACAACTTTATTGGTAATAAGCGTAACGTTAAGTTGTTGCTCAAAGAATTAAAAGTTTGGCAAGCAGAACATCAATGTCCATTTAAACTGACTACAGAAGCTTCCGTTAACTTAGCAGAAGACCCAGAATTAATGCAATTAATGGTAGATTGCAATCTTAGAGCGGTATTTTTAGGAATAGAAACGCCAGATGAAGATAGTTTAGAGTTAACCCATAAATATCAAAATAATCGTAACCCTCTCAATGAAGCAGTAGAGAAAATTATTAAGTCTGGTATCAGAGTAATGGCAGGGTTTATTATCGGTTTCGATGGAGAAAAACCAGGAGCAGGCGATCGCATCGTTAAATTTGTGGAAGAGACAACTATTCCGACTGCCATGTTTAGTATGTTGCAAGTCTTACCAAATACTGCACTTTGGCATCGTCTAAAAAAGGAAGGTCGTCTTTTAGATAAAGGTGCTAACGTTAATCAAGTAACCTTGACAAATTTTATCCCCACCAGACCAATAGAAGATATTGCCAGAGAATATGTAGAAGCATTTTGGCAGTTGTATGACTATGAAAAGTTTTTAGATCGAACTTATCGACATTTTTTAATGATGGGCGCTCCCACTGCTAAAGGTGCTGCAAAAATGCCCAGTTGGATAGAATTACGAGCATTGTTGATTATTTGTTGGCGACAGGGAATAAAGCGGAACACTCGTTGGAAATTTTGGCATCATTTGTTTAGCATTAGAAAAAATAATCCTAGTGCTTTGACATCTTATATAAGTACCTCCGCTCATATCGAACATTTTTATGAGTATCGTCATATTGTCAAAGAAAAAATTGAAGCGCAGTTAGCTGAATATTTAGCTGAGAATAAACAGTTAAATGTCATAGAGAAGGAACAAGAAAGACCAAAATTAAAAAAGGTAAAAGAAGAAGCAGCTTAAAGTCTGCAAGTAGAGAGGTTTAATACAATTTCTCTACATTTCTATTTTTCCTTTGGTTAGCAAAACCACAATCTTTAAATCATTAACTAGCTGTCAGCTAAAAGCTTTCAGCTCGGGTTAAAATCTCCTTTAAATTGCATTTCTCTAGGTTTCAGCGAGCGATCGCTGTTTGTGGAGTATGACCCTAGAAAATGCTGACTGCAACAATTGGTGTTTACGGAGCATTCCGTCAGGAAATACTTTTTAAAATCAGATCATATCTGGTAGCATCGGTATTGTAAGCGCGAAGGTAAGGAAGAAAGCTATTGAGTAAGAAAAAACCTAAATTTCCTGTAGATATTCACCCTTGGGTTTACACAAACGATTGCCTTCGGACATGATATGATTTATAAAGTAAATATTAAGAGGCTGAATTTTTTGGAATACAAGGGTTTTGGGAGTTATAGCCCAATAATATCAAATCCGGTTAAACAGCCATAGAATGGTTAAGTTAGGAGTCCTCAGGAGTCAGGAGTCAGGAGTCAGGAGGAGAAAGAATTACAAAGATAAACGTAGTTATGGCGATTG
>NZ_RCBY01000077.1 GCF_003838195.1 Okeania hirsuta | reverse complement strand
TCGGCCTTAAGTACGATGGGGCACATCGGAACTTGGCTCAATGAGTAAAACGCTTTGGGAGATTCAGGCACTACTGAGGTAGGAAAAATCCTGCCTCAGCAACTTGGGTCGTAGAACAAAGAATCCCCCGCGCTATGCCTAACGGCAGGCTACGCCAACAGCCGGGGGAGTGTCAAAAACAATACAGTCCAAAGTTGGTCACCTTTTCTTATAGAATAAACAAACGATTAAATTAGTCGCACGTCCATAGACCTGAATCACCAAAAAAGAATAAGTTTCCCATAAACTATGGTGAAGACAAAAAAGTACAAGCCATTTATCCTAATACATTCACAAAAAGTAGCAAAGATAGTGGTAAATACTAGATAGCTGGGCAGTTTTGTCTACGATGAAATAACTCTACTCAGTAAATGTCTTGCCAAAATTAGCTTAAGAGGGCCATTAAGCATTGAACTAGGGAAAGCTGATTAAGACGACTATCTAGGTGAGACAGTCAAGGCAGACTAATTTATGGGATAACTGAACCGATAACAAAAAGGATAAAACGCTGCATGAAATTTTCCATCGCTACACTCCTAGCAAACTTTAGTGAAGACAAATTAGTCGCTCCTAAAGCAGTGGAGAAAAAACTAGATTGTCAAGACGATCTAAGTATCCATAAATTACAAATTGTTTTGGATGCTCTAGAAAAAATAGGAGTTTTAGCCAAAGATAAAGGTCGTTATCGACGACTATTTGAAGAGGCAATTGTAGAAGCAAAACTTCGCTGTTCCAGTAAAGGATTTTGCTTCGCAATACAAGACTCAGAAGGAACTGAAGATATTTATATTCGAGAAAGTCATCTGAGTAACGCCTGGAATAGCGATCGCGTCTTAGTCAAAATCATCAAAGAAGGCAGTCGTCGTCGGAGTCCAGAAGGAGAAGTAAAATTAATCTTAGAACGTGCTAACCCCTCCTTGTTAGCCAGAATCAAACAGATAAATGGACATAATGGAGAACCCTATTATCGGGCAGTTCCCCTAGACGATCGCTTACTATTTGAACTAGACCTAGTACCAGAAAGTCCTGACCTAGCGAATGCCATCGATCACCTTGTCCATGTCGAAGTATTGCGCTATCCCCTGGGAGAAAAACGTCCAATAGGAAAAGTAGTTCAAATTCTAGGTTCAGATGCAGAAGCAGCAGACGATATGGATATAGTATGTTGCAAACATGACTTGCCCCGGTCTTTTTCTGATGCTGTTCTCAAAGAAGCTGAGTCCTTGGTTAAGCACTCGACAAAGGCTGATCAAAAAAATAGATTAGATTTGCGCGAACTGCTGACAGTTTCCTTTGGAAATGCCAATAAGAAAGACATTAACCATGGTCTGAGCATAGAAACAACTTCCTCCGGTTATTGGCGAATAGGAATTCATATTGCTGATGTAGCATACTTTATTAAACCAGATTCACAACTAGACAAAGAAGCTCGTAAGCGAAGTATTAGTATATACCTGCGGGATACAGTAATTCCGATAATGCCAAAGATAATATCAAGTGATTACTGTTCTTTACTACCAGAAAAAGATAGACTCGCGATATCAATCCTAGTTACGGTCAATAAAAATGGTCAAATAGTTGAGTTTGAAATTGAACCTAGTGTCATCAAGGTAGACGATCATCTTAGCTATGAACAGACCAAAGAAATTATCAATGGAAATACAGAGGAATTAGCTAATCTGGCCTCAGATCAAATTGATAATACAATTAATAAACTCAATCATGTCAGTCAAGCAGTCCGCAATGCAAGATTACGAAGAGGTGGTTTCGATCTAAATTTACCAGATGAAAAAAGCTATTACAATGATGAGGGAGAATTGGGAGCAATGATAGTTCCCGAACTATTTCCGGCTCGATCTATGGTAGCAGAATTAATCGTCCTAGCGAACCAAGCAATAGCAAGTCACTTACTCGCACTGGGAGTACCAGCAATTTATCGAGTCCAAAATACTCCAGATCCAGGAGACATCCAAGAATTTATTAAATTAGCTAGTAATCTTGGAGCTGAGTTATATCTAGAAGATGAAGAAGACGTGCAACCTGCTGACTATCAAGCATTTATTGAAGAATTTACTGCAAAGAAATCAGAAAGAGTGCTGGCATACTTGCTTGAAGATACTTTAAAACCAGCTATTTATAGTACCATAGCTCAACCCCATTTTGGACTAGCATTGCAACATGGTTATGTTCATTGTATCTCGCCAGTTTCCAGATATTCTGACCTGCTGATTTCACGAGTATTACATACCATCTTTAATGAAGGACGCGATCGCCGTTCGAGTCGCTCCAAAGAAGGTGTAGAACTCAGTCATTCTTCCTGTCATGGCAAAATCACCTGGAATGTTCTACCTCCAGAAATACAGCAAGAGTTGGAAGCACAACTAACATCAGTAGTTGTACATTTAACAGAACGAGAAAATGTAGCACAGGATGCTCAAGAAGACCTGGAGGGATTAATTAAAACTGGATTGATGAAGGAACGCACAGGGCAAACGTTCCAAGGTTTGATTACAGGGGTGCAGTCTTACGGTTTCTTTGTAGAAATTGAGATTTCCTCTGAGTCAGTAGAAACTTTCAGAGTAGAAGGTTTAGTTCATGTATCCTCTCTCAAAGATGATTGGTATGAATATCGTTCTCGACAACAAACCCTTGTGGGACGCAAAAATCGTAATCAGTATCGACTAGGGGATATGGTGGAAGTACAGGTCAAGAGTGTTGATTATTATCGCCAGCAAATTGACTTAGTTGCAGTGGGTGGTGGTAGCGTTGCTTTTGATGATGATGAGTTTTCACCCCCTAGTCATCGTTATAGATATTAATTATCTTTTTCGGTGTTGCTGAAGGGCGGGATGAATATAAGTGGGGTGGGTATCCTGCCTACCCGAAAATATAAGGTGTTGCTGAATGATTGTGTGATTTTTTAGTAGTCAGTAGCTAGCAGCTAGTAGTTAAAAGAAGCTATTTTTACTTACTATTAATACCTACTCACTCACCAGTTTCATTCCTTATTTCAGCAACACCTCTTTTTCCGGTGTTGCTGAAATGTAATAGTAAGTAGCTGAAGGTAAAATTGAAAAACTTATGTTTTGCGTTGATACTTAATCTAAAAATCATTACCATTCAGCAACGCCAGATTTTAAGTTCCATTAAGGTCACTTCTGACTTCTGAATTTTGACTTCTGACTTTAGTGAAACGGTATAACTATCACCTACTATAAATTATCATTTTCTTTGTGGGTTTAATACCCCACCGTCTACACGGTGTTCAAAATTACTTGGGGTTAGAATCCCCATGTAATTTATCATTTTCTTTGTGGGTTTAATACCCCACCGTCTACACGGTGTTCAAAATTACTTGGGGGAGCGAATCCCCATGTAATTTTCCTCCTGTCTCCTGTCTCCTGTCTCCTGTCTCCTTCTTCAATTATTGAAAATGAATGATTCTGTTTCTACTCCGCAACTACCGATAACGATCGGAGTTACAGGAGCATCAGGACTAATTTATGCTGTCAGAACTATTAAATTTTTGTTAGCATCCAATTACACTATTGATTTAGTAGCGTCAAAAGCTACCTACTCAGTCTGGCAAGCAGAGCAAAATATTAAAATGCCTGCTGAAGCAGCTAGACAAGAAAAATTCTGGCGAGAGCAAGCAGGAGAAGAAAGTAACGGTAAACTGTGTTGTCATGCTTGGCAAGATATAGGGGCTAATATTGCTAGTGGTTCCTACAGAACTAAGGGGATGATTATCATTCCTTGCAGCATGGGAACAGTGGGTAAGTTGGCTGCTGGATTCAGCTCAGATTTACTGGAGCGTGCAGCAGACGTACAGTTAAAAGAAGGTGGTAAACTAATATTGGTGCCTCGGGAAACACCTTTTAGCTTGATTCATTTACGAAATTTGACTACTCTAGCAGAAGCAGGAGCAAGAATTGTCCCAGCAATCCCAGCTTGGTATCATAATCCCCAAACTATAGAGGATTTGGTAGACTTTGTTGTAGCTCGTGCCCTAGACCAATTTGGTTTAGATTGTGTTCCTATAAAACGGTGGATAGGCCATGAATAGATCTCGGAATTTACTATTGTTAGTAGTTTTAATCTTGATAATCGTTGGGTTGGCCTTATTTTCTTGGCAAAATTGGTCCCCTAATTTGTCTTTAACTTTTTTGGGGTTACGATCTATACCTCTACCTTTGTCTATATGGATTTTAGGTGCTTTTCTTGCAGGTGTGATTACTTACCTGTTGATTTATGGTATTTTCGGACTTTCAAATTACTTGTTAAAAAAGAATTTACCACCTGCTAGACCTCGTTCTAGAAAGTCTCATCATCAAGATCGAACTGAGGAAGTTTGGGATGCTTCACAACCTCAAGTAACTTTAGATTCTCAAAGCTCTTTTAACTTGAATAAAGATTCAGAACCAGCTAAGAAAAATGAAAATTATGATGATTGGCAACCAAGACCTCCCAGGGTGAATCGTTCTTGGGATGGCACCACAGAGGAGCAAGGTTCAGAAGAAATACAGGAATCTGTGAATGAAAGTGCTACTAAAAATTATGAAACAGAACAACAGCCAAAAACAGGTTCTTGGTCTGGTTCTGTATATTCTTATGGTTATCGTGATAGTAGCAGTTCAGGTGTTGGTCAAACTGAATCTGTTTATGATGCAGATTATCGGATAATTACTCCTCCTCCTGCAAATACATCTATGCCTACTCAAGAGGAAGAAGATGATCAAGTTTCTGACAAAGATCATCAGTCAGAAGATCCAAAATAAGTTTGGCTTTTGTTTAATCGTTTTTTTTCATACAGTAATTTATGAATGTTAGTAATAAGAAATTCTTACAAGGAGTAAATCTTTATCTAGTTGGGATGATGGGGGCAGGTAAAACAACCGTGGGAGAGCTGCTATCCCAAAACTTAGGATATCGTTTTCTAGATACGGATAATTTGATTTCTCAAGTTGCTGGCAAGTCTATCAATGAAATTTTTGCTGATGATGGTGAAGCAGCGTTTCGGCAGTTGGAAACAAATGTATTGGCACAAGTATCTAGTTATAAAAATTTGACTATTGCAACAGGTGGTGGTATTGTATTGAACCATTTTAACTGGAGCTACTTACAGCATGGTATTGTCGTCTGGTTAGATGCGCCTATAGAGGTATTGCATAGTCGTTTACAGGGCGATCAAACTAGACCTCTGCTTCAGGATAGAGACCCTCTGGGTAAACTTCAGGCTCTTTTAGAGGAACGACGGCCACTTTATGCTAATGCAGATGTTCATATTCATGTAGAGCCTAAATCTACTCCGGAACAGTTAACAATGTTAGTCTTGGCAGAAGTTAAAAAAGTGGTAAAATCATCGGTACTAAATTAGTTATTGAAAGGTTCATCCCAAGATTTTAGTATGAAAATAATCTCAATAGATGTTTTTTGTCCAAAAAAGGTGTTATAGTTTTATGCGGCTATAAGATATTTGGTAGAAACTAAATAATATCTGGGATGAATATATGAAAATTTTGTAGATTTTAATAAAAAAAACCCCACCATAAATTAGGTAGGGAGCAAGGAAAATTAAACGCTTATTCTATTATAATCTCAGAAATCAATTATTATTGGTTATTGTGTATGTGACAATTTCTTAAACCTCCATAGGGCCGATTGCGTTCATAGAACCTATAAGATTAATATTTAAATTTGAACCTACTCTTGAAGTAAAGGTGACAGATGATAGTGCTTAACGACATAGTTCTGAAGTTGCCCATGGCACGACAAATCAGGATTTTTAAGCCTTACGACACCTTGTTTCCTGTTTTATAGCACCAGTATAGGTGAGATTTAAGGTCTTTCGAGTTTAATTGATTATGCTAAAATTTAAGTCTATAAAGTAGAATTCCTAGCCCTAAACTTGCTTGAGAAATAATTACTAGAATAATAAAAGACTGCCAATTTTTTAAGCCACAAACTTGAGTATCCAGTCTTACCAATATTCCCGCAGATATTAACACTAAAGCATCGACAGAAAGACTAACCCACCTAATGATAACTACAAATAAAAAAGCAGAAATAATCACAGAAATAAAAGTCGTAATATCAGATTGAAACCAAGGTGTAATTATTTCTTTAAAATTAGGCAGAGGAACAGTTAAAATAATATCTAATAAAAAAATAGCAGCTATAATAGCTAGATATAATAACTGAGAAGCTTGAGTACTAGCTAGTCTCCAGCCTAAAATAGTGTAAGTAATTAAAAGTAGGATTAAAGAAAGTAAAGGTATTAGTTTCACATTAAATTTATAAGTTAGTAGAAATTGCTTGCACTGGACAGGTAGGAATACATTGTTCGCATACGATACAACGAGACCTAATAAAATTTAGACGAAAGGTCTCAGGTTGTAAAGTCAAAGCTTCTGTAGGACAAACACCAGTACATAAACCACAGTCTATACAACTATCTTCATCGATTAAAATTTCCCTACTAGCTAAACATACATCTATATTTTTTAGTCTCATCCATTCGACAGCAGCATCTAATTCATCAATATCTCCCGATAATTCCAGCACTAATTTACCAACTTGATTTGGTGCTACTTGAGCACGAATAATATTAGCAGCAACATTAAAATCTTTTGCCAACCTATAGGTAATTGGCATATGAATTGAACGTTGTGGAAATGTTAGAGTTACTCGTTTTTTCATAGTTCTGTCCCCCAATTAGAATAATTAGACTGTTTCTAAAAGTCAAAATCCAGTATTTTTTCCTTCGTGATTTTTGATGTTTTTATTTATTCTTAATTATGGAATTAATTTTTATGCTCTTTGTTTTAAGATGGCAATTGCTAAACTAATAGCTATAGTTTTTAATTGTAATAATTCTTTAATTTTTTGACAATGAGCGTAAACCCATCTGATTCTACAAATACTTCCCCTTTCACAACGCGCCTGAGAAATTTCATTGTGGCGTTGGTAGCGATCGCTTTATCAGTGACCATTTTTATCGGATTACGAACGGAGACTGCTTCGGTCTCTTTGGGTGAAATGGCTGAAGCTGCAACACCTCTGAATGTGGCCTTAAGTAATGGTAAGCCAAGTCTAGTTGAATTTTATGCTAATTGGTGTACTACTTGTCAAGCTATGGCTTCTGAATTGGAGGAAATTAAACAACAGTATGGTGAAAATGCCAACTTTGTGATGCTGAATGTTGATAATAGTAAGTGGTTACCAGAGTTGGCTAAATATCGAGTAGACGGTATTCCTCACTTTGTATTTTTGGATCGAGATGGATCTGAGGTTGGCCAGACTATCGGAGAGATGCCAAAATCTGTGATGGCAGCAAATATAGAGGCTTTAATTGCTGGGGACTTACTACCATACGATGGTACTGTTGGTCAAGGGTCTAAATTTAACACATCAGTGGCACCAATTAAAGCAAGTCAAGCAGATCCAAGAGTTCACGGTAGTCAAGTGCAATAGTGGTCGATTAAGCTTGTGTATATATAGAATTACAGCATTGGTGATGTGTGGCTATGATTGTGCTTTAATGGCAATTGCCTAACTATTAACTGAAAAGCATTTTATATTTGGCTAAATTTAGGTTTCATAGCTTGATTCACCAATGCTGAATTAGTTGCTTTTTTTAGTTACTTAGCAATTAACGGTATAGCGATTCTATTTTAATACTGATGAGGTACAAAGTTCTAGGTTTTAAGGAATAGGTAATAGAAAATAATACCATTTCACAGAAGTCAATTTAGTTATCAGTTATCAGCTAGCCTTTTTACAGAGGAACTGGGTTAGCCTCTTACAGAGAAGTTACACTATCAGTACCTCATCACAACTGTACCTCACTCACCTGAGAAATGCTATAGTTGATTGATTAGGAAATATAAATTGGTCATTTTTGTTTGATAAGTTGCCTTTTTTTTATATAAGTAACAGAGGTATAATGTTAATTTAATCTGATAATTTACTCATCAATACTGTCAAGATTAACTGCAAATAATGCACATTGAATCAGTTACAGAAGATTGCAAGTAAATTAGGTAAACTTATTAATTTCATCGACTCCCAGCATTTTTAAAACTGCTTTATAAATTATGGTTACTGTATCTCATAAACCAGAAATACGCTGTATAGTAGAAGGAAAAAGGCTTTAGTTATCTAGTAGAGAAGGAAGAAGGAAAAATCTTGCGTTATCCGAGTTTTAAGCTTTTGATATGTCCTAACCTTTCCTTCAAATGCTGTATCAGTTATCAGGTTTATGATGAGAGATACTGAATGTTGTCGCTCCACGTCTACAGAACCGTTATCAAAACCCACAACTAATTCTTCAAATAAGCGTGGGGGTCTTAAACTCTATGTTAAAAATATAGATAAATAAATTCTGAATTAGATAGCTATCGAGAATGCAAAAAAGCAGATTATATCACATAAAATACAATTTCAGGAAATAGGTAAACTTGTGGATCTGCTATAGCAATCTTCAATAATTTATTGAAAATAAAAAAATCGATAAAAACTATGAAAAATTTTGTAAATCTTTCTAGTTTTATCATATATTTTTGCACAACTAAAATATGATTTATATACATGATAAAACTCACCTAATCTGTCAAATAAATTATCTATGAATAAATCATCTATCAATTCTAAACAATTACAAATACTTTTAATATTTTATTCTGCGGCAGGAATATTTACTATTAGTGTTCTGGTTGCAATAGTCAGTATATTTCCTCTATATAAGCAACTCAAAAGAAACGAAGAAAGCAATTTACAGTCAGCTTTAAGAACTCGAACTTTGGCAGTAGAAGAATTTATTTCAAAAGTCAAAAGTATTGCAGTACAAATTGCTAGTCGTACCCAAGCAAGACTAGAATTAGAAGCTTATAACCGAAGTTTAAATAATCGTGCTTCTGCTGTTTCTAATATTACACACTATCTGAGCGATGCTCTAAATCGGAGCCAAGATGTAGTTGGCATTACTCGCTTTGATCAAAATAATCAATTGATAGTTCAACGGAGAATAGCAGCACTTTCCATAGAAATTCCATAAAGTATAATTGGCTGATTTGGATTAATTTGTCGTACAAAAGTCATTGCTGAAGCTACATCTTTCGCTTCTTTTGCTCCAATTGTTGTTTTACTTCCGCTCGACCCTCCAACTCCTTGATAATCGACTAATACTGTATCGTAATTCAAAGAATGAAAGATTTTTATAGGGGCGAGAAGTTGCTTATCTTTAACAGCCCCTTGTGCCGGAAAAAGGATTACCGTTCCTTTAGAAGAAGCTGCTGGAATTAACGATAAAAATAATCAGTGCAATAAAGTCTGAGCAAAAATTATTAAGTGCGTCACAAAGAAATGGTATAAGAGATGCTCCTAAATAGGGTTTGCTGAAAAAGTATTTGTGTAGGAGTCAGTCTTCAGGAGTCAGGAGGAATAATTATCTAAGATTTTTCCCTCTAGGTTTGCTGAAAATCCTCACATTTTCAGCTTTTTGGAGCGAAAAGCTTGCACTTTTTTCTCATCAAAAAGATTAAAGGATTTACAGATAAAGGCTTTTAGAGTTAATCAGCAAGGCCTAAATATGTAATACCATTTTCGGATGATTAAGTATAATAAAAATTTTATCCCTGAGATATAGAAAGAATATCCCAAATTTTTGCCACCTCCAGTGTTCCCTTTTGAATTTACACCTACCACCTACAACCTACAACCTAAGAACTTTATTATCGTTGTATTAAGCGGACATTATATAAGTACATTGGTTGTGATATCCCTTTGATTATCAAGAGGTAAAATGCCAAAATTATTACTTATTTAGAACTACCGTATAAGATTCCGTCAATAATTTTTTTTCGATACTTTTGAGATTGCGGTCTAAGGTAAAAGATTGAGGTGGATAAATTGAAATTCTCTCAAAATCAGGATGTAAAGGGTTAATCAAATAATTATATTCTTGAGGAATAATAGCAGAAGGAACCTTTAAAACTGCTGTTGTTTTAGCAGTTAACCATTTATCTCCAATCGATGCTAAAACGGCAGGTGGAGAAGTATCACGCCAGTTATGGGGCAATAAATTTTCATCTACTTGTTTAATCGGAAAATTATCAGGAATTTTTACACCAATAGATACAAATATATTGCCAAAATTTTCTATTTCCATACTGACTAAAGTTTCTAATGTCGCTAGAGATAATGTGGCTGAAGTATAAATCAAGGATGTACCTTTAGAATTCCAACGCCCTCTGCTATAACTAGAAGCTTCAGCTTTAAAAACACTATTAATATGTTTTTTATGAGATATTCGCCATACTATTAAACTCATAATTATTATCTTGTAAACTACTAAAATTGAAGAAAAATTTAGGGTTCGGAATAAATGATTGAAAGACTCAGACTAGCTACTAATTAATTTTTTTCCTGACTCCTTATTCAAGATTCATATAAGCTCGGTTGATGATCAGAAGTATTCAATTCTTTGATTCATTTTGACAGTGCCACAGAATCAATAGAATAAAAATGCTGATAATATCTATCTATTTTTCGGCTTGTAAATCCTGAATTATTTTCTTAAAAAAACACCTGTGGGCAGGTTTTCAACCTGCCTTTATATATTTTTTTATTCACGACTAAAAGAAATGAACGATTAATAATGAATAATTAGCTATATACTCCATACTCTATTTTATTCAAAAGTTCATCTACTTGTTGTGTACCTGCATCCGTATCTAATAGTTCTAAAGGAGTTTTGCCACCCAAGGCACGATTTGATTTTTTCAGCCAATCTCTTGCTATTTCTAAATTTTCAAATATATCTAAGGTTTGTGCAAAAATTCTAGCAACACGATACAGTCTATCTGATTCTGAAAGATCTAGAGGTTTCTGATCTTTCTTGCGCCTAGATATAGTACGTTCAGAAGTTGCTAATAAAGCAGCCATTTGTGACTCAGAAATTCCACAATATTCAGCTACTTTAATCACAGAAATTATGGAAAATCCCTGACGAATTATACTGACTATTTGTAGTTCTTGGGGCAATTCCAAAATATTTTGAGGTATTTGCTCAAATCCTAAAATTTGATAGATTCTGGGGATGGTTTCAGTTTCTGAGTTCTGAGAAACTTGATCTGGAGATAACATCTGGACATCCTTGAAGGTCATGTGTCTAATATTATAATGCCAGATGTCTAAAAAAGTGATTTAAATTTTATATTGATCAGATTTTATAACAAAGAACGGGATAGTTAGGACTTATGTTGATGATGAAGCTTAGATAGGAAAAAGTTTTTCTCACTGTTCCCTCACAGGAGTGGGATACCAGATGCGTCTACCACCGACGGGGGGTTGCACCGCTGTTCCCTGCAATACATATTAATTCAGTAGTTTAACCCGCCGTAAAAGCAAGATAACATTAGGGAAAAAAGTTTCCTGGATATAGCTGAGTGCTAGTTGCTATATCTGAAGCTAAATATCCAGAATATAATTAATTTATAACTATTATGACCATGATTTATACTATAAACCTCTAATTTTTTCTGATAAGCTCGATACTCTAGAGAGAAGATCCAAAAAACAGGAGGATCAGAAAGATGAGAAAAAGTATAAAGATGAGACCGTTAGAAACCATATTCCTTATTAGTGACTTGATCTGATGTCTAGAAAATTATAGACAACAATGTTACATAGTTTTTGTTAAAGTTGAATAAGAAACAAAAAAACCCATAAATAAATTTATGCAGTTTTGAATAGAGTATTTATTTCTCGCCCTTTGTTTCTAGTCTGCTCTACCTTCCAGTAGGGATTCGGGATTATTTTTTTATTCCCGTTGGGTGTAACTGTTATAGCTTTGATTTGACTCGATCTAAACTGTTTTTCTAGAAGGCGAGTGGACAAGAGAAATAATTGTGGCCAGACTTAATGATTTTAGGACACATTTTTACCCTAGCTTTCTATTTGTACGCGAGGATAAAAGGCCACATAGTTTTGAATGTTTTTGGCTTTTTCTTTGGGGTTGGGATAATACCAACTACTTCTATATTGTAGTAGCTCGCTTCACCTTTCCAGAAACAGTTACTATGGGTTTTGCTTTCTTTGAAATATTCACGATTAACTGTGTCTGGTGGGAAATAATAATTACCTTCGACAGTTTCACAGCGATCGCTCTGTGCTAAAATAACACCATTCCAAATAGCTTTAAGCATTATTTTTTCCTAATCCTAGTAATTACGGTATATAATCAGATAAAATATTGAATTAAATCAGGAAAAAGAGGAAATTAAAAATTGATTTTACCGGTCTAAATTTTATAATCCTGGATTTAAGGCGATCACTAATTTCTATATTAATAATTGAGTAATAATACGTTTTTATCTCTGTATTTTCTTATGATCTAGAAAATCAAAATTTTGTACTTTATCCAACGCCAGAAAAGCTATTATTCTGAAAATAACTTTCAGAAAACACAAAAAAAGCAGCTAGTTAAGCTGCATATTTAAGAATAACCTTTGTGTTTCTGTGAGGAAACTTTAATCAATTAATTAATTTAATATAGAAAATAATTTACCTCTCTACTTTGATAATATGTAAAAATAAATTCAATGTATGTGATTTATCCCATCAGTCAATTGTGAATTTTTTCAATGATTAGAGTGATAATGTTTTGAAAAAAATGCGATCGTCAAAACGAAAACTCAGTAATGTAGGTAACAAGTAAATCTTGATACCTACACTCTCACTGTTTTTTCAGCATAATTTTCTTATAGGGGTTTTTATATTGCACTAACTAACCCTAAAAACGGAACAACGACAAAAAAATCAAAATGTATAGATACATGACATACTAATTATTATACTCCATGATAGATATTGCACTTCTTGCATCTTCTATTTGATCGATATGAGCTTTGAGTAAAGATAAATCTGTTGCTACAAATCTCTTGTTGCTTGCCAGATCGTAAGCTTCCCACTCTTGAGAAAAATCTACATCTTGCCAAATAAACCAATCTCGGTAGATTTCACCTTCGTCAATATCACCACACAGAGCTAACCAATCATCTCCATCAAAATTGTCTACTGCTGATGCTACTAAGTCAAGCCATGCAATAGTACTACAAGTATCTGTATTGGTATCAGCAGCAAAGGAGGTAGACTGGGAGAGGCAGGTGTTAGATGTCATTGTTAAATTCCTTGATTAACTCTATGGTTTAACTGTAGGAACTTTTAGCACTAAATAGTGATAGATATATGCCACTATCTGAATCAAACCATCTCAGATATCAGATTAATCTACCTTGTTACTACGAAAATAGTAAAGCAGAATCATCCGACAAGTAGACACTTCATAAATTGGCACTGTTATGGCAGGTAATAGGGAGTAGGGAGTAGGGAGTAGGGAGTAGGGGAGTCAGGGAGTGGGGGAGTGGGGGAGTAGGGGAGTAGTAAATGTTAAGAATAATAGGACTTACCCATGAAGTACGAAAAACTAGGATTTGAGACTGCTTCCCTATGGGTCGCAATGACGAAAATACGTTGTGCTGCGTAAATCCTGAATAATATACAATCATATCATGTCTGCTGGGGGCGTTTGTGTAACCCAAGGGTGAATATCTACAGGAAATTTAAGTTTTTTATTGCCCTTAAGTATTCTTGCCTGTTCCCTGTTCCCTGTTCCCTACCTTTGCTATACAATACCGATGCTACCGGACATGATATCACTAGACATCTGGTGGAAATTAAAAAAAATCAATTCTTATCCATAAATTGTCAATTATTCCCCTCTCAGGAGGGGTTATGGGTGGGTTCCCTATTCCCTATTCCCTATTCCCTATCCCCTATTCCCTGCTATATTTTTTGGTTTACTCAAACGAAAAGCACTGTAAAGGAAACAGGATGTTAAGGCACTTAGGTAAGTCACAAAAAAAAATTTTAACTGCCTAAAATACCTCACAGTCTATATAACTCAGGAGATACCTTAATAATTAAGAACAATTAATAGTTGAGGTGTTCAAAAATGCTTAATCTTAATAAGATGAAAACAAATATAGTAGCGATCGCTGTAGTAGCTCTAACTATTTGTAATACTCCCCTAGCACTTGCAGAAAATTATACCAGAGAATTTGACGAACAAAAATATCTACGTCAAAACCCTGATGTTGCACAGCTAGTACGTCAAGGAAAATATAGATCTGGTTATGAACATTATGTCAGATATGGACAATATGAAAATCGCCCCCCAGCTTTCAAAATATTTGATGAGCAAGAATATTTGCGACATAACCCTGACGTTAGAAATGCGATACGTCGTGGAGAATTTCAATCTGCTTACCAACATTACCTCAAACATGGTCAATATGAAAACCGTAAAGGTGCTTCTAAACCATCACAACCGGAATTTTATGATGATTATAATCAACCTCCTTTTGCCAACAATAATTTGAGTTGCCAAAATATAAATCGTAATTTATCTCAGGAGGCATTTTTCCGCACGGAGAGTCGAGTAATTCATATTTGTAGATATGAAAATACTAACAAATTAGTTTGGTTTGAGCGGAACAATAGAAGCAATTATGGTTGGAAAACTTTTCCAGTAGAAATTGCCTATAATGGTTTTGTTAATGCTCGTATGGGCTATTTTGTTAATAACAATGAATTTATTCATAAACGAAGAAATCGAAGGGTTTACAGAGAACAAGTTCTAACTCAATGGAGACATAATTGTACCAAAACATCTCCTTCTCTATCATCGAATACTTTTTAAAAGTCTAATACTAATTCGATAAATTTTTGCTACAAATGATTAGCATCTTTATTAGGAATCAGGAGTCAGGAGTCAGAATGAATGTCTTCAGAACCAGTTTTTAGGTCAGAAACTCTATTTTTTTCTCAAAGGGACATCTACTGTAAATTATTTTAATCACACTTATTGTTAGTAACATTATTTTTCTAAAATGGCATCACTAATTATGACAACTATTATTTTTTCCTGTACGTTGCTAATCTGATGGATCCCCTACCTGAATTCTAAATTAGGACTCCCGATCATTTATACGACATATTGAAGTACGTAATGTAGGCTAAAATAATATCTCTGTATCCATTTTATGCTTTAGTCCGAACTTTTTCAGGAAGCTTTACCTCATTTTGGAGAGGCTTTCCTTGCTCAAAGTCAGTAATATTAGATAAGGTTGTAGTAGCAATATCATTCAGTGCTTCTTTAGTGAAAAATGCCTGATGAGAAGTAATCAAAACATTCTGGAAAGATTGTAATAACTGGAAAGTATCATCCTGAATAACTGTATCAGATAAATCTTTAAAGAAAATATTTTCTTCTTGCTCATAAACATCAATTCCAAAATAACCAATTATTCCAGATTTTATACCTTCAATTGCTGCTTTTGTATCAATTAATTGACCGCGACTGGTATTAATTAACATCACTCCTGTTTAATTACTTAGGAGTCATATCATGTCCGGTAGCATCGGTCTTGTATAGCAAAGGTAAGGAAGAAGGAAGAAGGAAGAAGGAAGAAGAAAGAGGGAAGAGGAAAGAAGGCTACCCTCGCAAGAAAAAACCATCATTTCCTGTAGATATTCACCCTTGGGTTTACACAAACGATATAAACGGACATGATATCAGGAGTCGTAGGGGGGAATGGCCATTACTCCCTACAGGACTCAGGAGGGAAGAAAGAAGAAGAAACCCCGAGTAGAAGGAGAAAGTTTTTTGGTCGCGCAAACGGAACGGAGTTCTATCGAGCTCTTATCCGGACATGATATCATACCTCAAATCATCAACGCCAAAAACTTATAACCCTGTAGGAACGTTGCATGAAACGTTCCTACATTGTCATCTACTTAGGAGAAAAAGAGGCAGATTGACTTCTGACTTCTGACTTCAGCTAGTAAGGCCATTTCCAATTAACAATATCAGGTCGGTCAGCACCATACTCGTACGCATAGTTTTGACAAGAAATTTGCTCATTGCGGAAATCTTCTTTCGCATGAGCACCTGCAACTTTTAGTCTATCTACTCGGTCAATTACATCCATCGCAATACTGAAGCGGTCAATATTGTTCCGAATAGCTAATTCTAAAGGTGTATTAATATTACCCTTTTCCTTATAACCTCGGACATGGAGATTATTGTGATTAGTGCGACGGTAAGTATAACGGTGAATCAACCAAGGATAACCGTGGAAGTTAAAGATAATTGGTTTATCCAGAGTAAACAAAGTATCAAAGTCGCGATCGTTCAATCCATGAGGATGCTCTGTATCTGGTTGTAACTTAAACAGATCGACTACATTGATAAAGCGAATCTTCAAGTCAGGGAAAGCTTCCCGTAAAAGAACACTAGCAGCCAAAGCTTCCTTAGTCGGAATATCTCCAGCAGTTGCCAACACAACATCAGGCTCCATTCCCTGGTCGTTACTTGCCCAATCCCAAATGCCTATACCCTTGGTACAATGCTTAATTGCAGCATCCATATCCATGTACTGCAAATGCTTCTGTTTGTCAGACACAATCACATTTACATAGTTTTTGCTCCGCAAACAGTGGTCAGCAACCGATAACAAACAGTTAACATCAGGTGGTAGATAAATCCGAGTTACATCTGGAGTCTTGTTAGAAACTACATCTAGGAAACCAGGATCTTGGTGAGTAAAACCGTTGTGGTCTTGTCGCCAAACTGTAGAAGTAATCAACAAATTTAGAGAAGGAATTTTTTCACGCCAACTAAGTTCATTGCACTTTTCAATCCACTTTGTGTGTTGACCCACCATTGAATCAATTACATGAGCAAATGCCTCATAAGTCGAGAAAAAGCCGTGTCTTCCCGTCAATATGTATCCTTCCATCCAACCTTCGAGAGTGTGTTCACTCAACATTTCCATCACACGACCATCTCGTGCAAGCTCCCCACCATCCAAGTCTTCCGGTAGAAACTCTGCCATCCAAGTTTTCTTACTAACTTCATAAATGGCATTCAGCTTATTAGAAGTATTTTCATCAGGTCCGAATACCCGGAAATTATTCATGTTCTTAGCCATGACATCCCGGAGAAATACACCCAAAGGACGAGTATTTTCTGCTTCTATTGTTCCAGGTTTATCTATTTCTATACCGTATTCCTGGAAATTAGGCATATTCAATTGTTTGCAGAGAAGACCACCATTGGCATGAGGGTTAGCGCTCATCCGACGGCCACCATAAGGAGCTATTTCTCTTAATTCCGGTTTAAACTTGCCACTTTCATCAAAAAGTTCTTCTGGTCTGTAGCTACGCAGCCACCCTTCTAAAATTTTTAGATGTTCTGGATTTTTAGCAACATCAGTCATCGGCACTTGGTGCGCCCGCCAGAAACCTTCAATTTTGTGTCCATCAATTTCTGAGGGAGCTGACCATCCTTTAGGTGTCCGGAATATAATCATCGGCCACCGTGGCAGATCGGCATTGCCAGAACTCCTAGCTTCTTGCTGAATAGCTTTGATTTCTTGAACACAATGGTCTAAGGTAGCTGCCATTGCTTGGTGCATACTATCTGGATCGGAGCCTTCGACAAAATATGGTTGATAACCATAACCCAAAAATAGATTTCTTAAATCCTCATGGCTGATTCTAGCTAAAATTGTAGGATTGTTAATCTTATAACCATTTAGATGCAGAATTGGTAAGATAGCACCATCTGTAATGGGATTAATAAATTTATTGGAATGCCAAGATGTAGCTAGAGGTCCTGTTTCTGACTCACCATCTCCCACAACTGGCACAGAAATTAAATTTGGATTATCCAGAATTGCACCTGTGGCATGAGAAAGTACATAACCAAGTTCACCTCCCTCATGGATAGAACCTGGAGTTTCTGGCGTACAATGACTACCAATACCACCGGGGAAAGAGAATTCTTTGAAGAATTTTTCTAGACCTTGTATATTTTGACCCTTGTCAGGATAGACTTCTGAGTAAGTGTCCTCTAAATAAGTTGGAGCTAATACTCCTGGTGCGCCATGTCCTGGACCGGACATATAAATCATATCAAGGTCAAATTTTTTGATAATCCGGTTGAGATGTATCCATATAAATGCTTGACCAGAACTTGACCCCCAGTGTCCCAAAATTCGACTTTTAATGTGTTCAGGGCTTAGAGGTTCCTGTAGGAGAGGATTCTTTTTAAGATAAATCATCCCTACCATTAAATAGCAAGAAGCGCGCCAAAAAGCTTGCATTTTGTAGAGTTCATCAGAACTCAGGGGCGTTCCTTCAACGGTTGAACGCGCCTGGCCAAAAGCACTGATCGAAGCTATTTTTTCTGGTGTTGATACCATTATTTTCAGATCCCTTATACAAAATTCTACATCTTTTGTCTTTTAGTAAGCAGAATAAATGTCCATTGCTAGGATTAAGTTGAGTTGAGCAATTTCAAACATTCATTCTTGTTTCTGCTAATAGTGGAGATGAGATGGCTATATTACTATGCCGATCTAGTTACAAATAACTATAATTAATTTCTACAATAAAACTGTCATAAAAGATAGTTAAGATTTAGTTAAGTTTAGTATTTATAATTATTATCTTTATTCGAGGGAAAAAATAATAGATATATACCAATATACATATATACCAATTATGTTATAGGTTATAGAATGCCCTATTCAATCAAGGTTTTTCATTATAATTTTTTTATTATATTTAATGAATTCAGCTTATTTGATAAATTTTAACTACTATTATTTTGATTTTCTCATACTTAGTTTAAGCCTATAATTTATCTTGATTTTTAGCTACTTTGATAGCTTGAACTAACCTAATGTTTTTTGTGCAATTGTGTCATAGAAAGTTCTATATTATCAGTAAGTATCTTAGCAGCTTGCTTTGTAGAATAACCAAGATAATCTTTGACTTCTAAAGGAGAACCTATATTAACCTTAACGCCACACCGCCAGGGTGGAGGAGCTGGATGATCGTATAAAATACTAACAGGAATAATTTTTAGATTAAGTTCCTTTTTGCTAGATATTGCCTGTAGTGCTATACGAGAAACACCCGATTGAATAGGATAAATTTTGTTATTTTCGGGATATATTCTTCCTTCAGGAAATAGTACCAACATTTCCTGATTTTTTAGGAGTTGAACACTATGGCGAATACTAGAAATTCCAGGATGATCGCGATCAACAGGAAACCCACCCAAGCGACGAATAAACCAACCTTGAAAACCTCGTGTTTGTTCTTCGGAGACCATATATCGAAGTTTACGGTTAGTCACAAACAAACCTGCTGCATAAGCTATAATTAGAGGATCCCAGCGAGAACGGTGAGTAGGTGCAAGAATAATTGCATCTGTTTTTGGTATATTTTTTTGACCCCTGATTTCTATTTTGAAATAAAATGGCACTAATATACAGCATGACAAAAAGTAAGTTAGTGGAGTTAACCAAGCTGAGAACTCAGAGGTAACTTCCGCAGATGCTTGATCATTCTTAGGTTTATTGTTTTTAGTCATTGGTGGTGTATAAGGTAAGAAGAAGTTTACCGAAAAATTGGGTTTAAAGCTTCGCCCATAAGCGGGCGACTTTTTATTTGCAAGTGAATTGAATATATGCTACACTATTATTAGTTGCCGGGGGGCACTCGGAAACTCTAAACGGACGTGGAGGCAAGCATAAGACTACTGTCAAAGTAGCAGAAGCCTAAGAAGCGTCAACCCGCCGAAGAGCTACGGCTCAGTAGGAATCTCCGTGCCTTTAGGCCGGAGAGGATGTCAAAGTGCAAGGGTTTAGCCACATCTAAGCCCTATGAGCATAATTTCCAGCAAGTCTAGTCTAGAAAGAGGTTTCAGCTTAGTTTACAAATCAGCTCTAAGACTATTGTTATATCATGTCCGGATAATTAGTGATAGAACTCCGTCCCGCGCTCCGCGTTAACGTTTGCGGTAGCATGACCCTAGGAAAGTTGTGCGCCTGCAAACAAAAAACTTTCTCCTTTTCCTCCTATTTATTCTTTCTTTCTTCCCTCCTGATATCAAATCCGGTTAAGCAGTTATAGAATGGTTAAGTCAGGAGGAGTCAACCTACCCCTCGCCCCTCCCCCTCCCAGGAGGGGGAGTCAGGAGGAGAGAGAATGACAAAGATGAGCATAGTTATGACGATTGGAGAATTTTTTTATGTCCAATAAAATGGATTTGATATTACTCCTGACTCCTTTATCGTTATTTATAATATTCAACCGGACATGATATTACTTGTGTTGCTTTTAATTCAAATTGTCAAACGCCAAAAGACGTAGTGCTATAATTAAAAATCCGAATCCTACTCAGAAATCTCAGATCTGAAAATTTAAAATTAAAATTATAGACTTGCTTAACTATCAGATTGATAAGAAATATGTTCTGATTGATAAGCAGGGGGTTCAACATGAATCATGATTCTGGCAGGATGAAACCTTTCTTGTAGAAGCGCTTCTACCTTTTCAGTAATTTGATGAGCAGTTTCTATATCATTAGAATTAACAATGAGGTGCATTTCAATAAATACCTGACGACCGATAATTCCACGAGAAGCAATGTCGTGACAATTAACTACTCCTGGAACTTCCATCGCGATCGCATGAATAGCTTCTGGTGCTACTGCCATATAGTCTACCAACCAAGGCAAATTTTCTTTCAAAACTTCCCAAGCACTCCGAAACACTAAAAGAGCAACGGGAAAAGCTAAAAGCACATCTAACCAACGGAAAATAGTTAGATTCCAAATATTTCCTTGCCAAATACCAATTAATCCAGCTATAACAATTACTGTCACCCAGATATCACTCATTGTATGGTGAGAGTCGGCAATTAAAATACTACTACCGATTTTATGTCCTACCCGACGTTCATAAAATGCCACAAAAATATTAATCCCAAGCACAATTAATAATATCCATAGTGCGGGTGGAGAAATATTCACCTCTTGACTACCGCCCACTATTTGTTGTATTGCTCCACTCAGAATTTCAAAACAAGCAATACCAAGGAAAGCAGCAATACCTAGAGCGCCAATAGCGTCAAATTTTTGATGTCCGTATGGATATTGGCGGTCTGGTTTAGGGGAGGCAAGATGATTTGTGACTAACCCTAAAATGTTATTAGCACTGTCAGTGACACTGTGCAAAGCATCAGCAAATAGACTCAGAGAACCTGTCCAAAATGCTATTCCAGCTTTGATTAACATCACTAATAAATTTAGTAGTAAAGTGATGATTAAAACTTTGCGGACTTGTTTGCGATTATCGGTAGACATGGTTCAACAATTAATAATTAATAATTAATAGACTTGTCGCGAAATAAAACCTTAAAGTTAAATGGAAAATTTCTACCTTTCAATCATTAAATTATGCTGCCATTAAGTAGAAATTCCAGAGTCCAGCTGCAGTGAACATGAAGTGAGCGTCGCGCATCTTTGATGTGATTTCGATATCATCCTCTAGCTGCATTATATCTGTTTACCCCAGATATTGTCTGTTCACTTTTGACGCGGTCGCTACTTTTTTCTTGATTGAGATGTTTTTGTTGGTCAGTTAATTCCTGAGATCGAGGTTTTTTCGTGGGTCGGCTTGATGTTGACAAATTCCTTCTAACTCTATAGAACCCCTGAGCGTATCTTTGGAGGCGGTATGTGCTTTTGACTTCCGTCCTCAGCCTGAGGAAGTTGTGGAAATTCAGGAACGAGAATGGGGAAAAAGCGGATGAGACCCCGCGTCGCCCAATAGCAAACCTGGTAGCTTCCCTTGCAGGTAGAAAAATACTCTCATCTCCCCATCTCCCCATCTCCCCATCTCCTTCTCTATTTTTAAATAGATCCGTTTAGGGGTTCTATACTTTACCTTATAAAGCGACAAGTCTATTATAGGATTGGATAAGTTCTTTTTAGGCATGATTTTCAGCCTTTTTTTGTAGCATTCTTTTTTCATGCTTGGTTTAATTGAAATTAAAAAAAGTAGACAAAAATGATGAAAATAGTGAGATCAAGTTAAGCTTATATTGAGCATCAAGCTCAAGATTATTCCTTTAAATTGAAAGATTAAATATAAGTAGTAAAACTGATTTTATAGAGCATAATTATGGAGCATTAAATCTTCATAAGTGGAGAATTTATTTTAATTTTCGATCGAGTAGATAATAAAAAATGGAAAGTAGAGTTGGTGAAAAGTTAACAAACTAGAAATCTAAAAGCAATAACTTGATTGACATAGGATGGAGCAAGTTATTATAGAGGAGAAAAAATCAATAAAATCAGGCAATTTATCAAGAAAAATGAAAAGTTTATTGTTGTAAATTTTCTCCCTACGCACCTCAATAAAATCTACTTGAAGTGATTTGGTTACAACTCAAAACTTTGCTAAGAAAATTATATTATATTGGTAAGAGTTTCAAAATTGTTAAAGGTTTATTTGAATTATTTATTAACTTAAAACTATTCAATCTTCCTGATTTAAAAAAATATGATGCTTCTTCATAAATCATTTAGATTTTCTACATAATCCATGGATATATTCGAGCAGATTATTTAATTCCTAGTTCATTTATTTTGATTAATTTACCGAATAATTAAGATTTCAAGCCTCTTTTTTGAAGAATAAATAAAAAAAAATCATTTTCGCCGATCCTATCAGTTTTCAGGAGAGGTAATGATTAATGATTAATTGTTAATTGTTAAAAAGCTTACTTAATCATAGTTAATTTAATTTTAATTCATACAAATTCCTGGACAGACTACTATTCTGCCCAAGAAATAAATTATCAAAAATCAAAAAAGTAAAATATTTGAGCGATAAGTCGCATTATCGCTACCGCGATCGCCTACTTAGTGGGCACAACCATTTCCATGATAATCATCAGTATCATAAAATCCATTCTTAGTGCCAAAGAATAGACAACCAATACTAAACAACACAGTTAATCCAATTAAAATTAATTTGACATCCATAATTACAAGCTCCTTAATATGAATTTAATTCAAACAAATGAAATTATAAACAATACTTGGCTAGAACGCCCATCTCCCGAAGTTGCCCCAGATTTAGTAGGTTGTACTTTAGTGCGACGGATGTCCAATGACCAAATTATCCGTAGCACCATCGTAGAAACCGAAGCTTATGCACCAGGAGACCCTGCTTGTCACGCTTATCGCAGTCGTACCCCACGAAATGCTGTGATGTTTGGCCCCCCAGGGATGAGCTACGTTTATCTCATTTACGGAATGTACCACTGTTTAAATATTGTGACAGATGCAGATGGGGTTCCTAGTGTTGTCTTAATTCGAGCTTTACAATTGGAGTCTGTGCCAGATTGGTTGTGGGAATACATACCAAAACAAAAATCAAAACCTAAAATTTCTCGTCTTGCTGCTGGCCCAGGTAAGCTTTGTCGTTTACTTGATATTGACCTTAGTTTGAATGGTTCACCTTTGGGAGTGGGGAGACCTATGTGGTTGGAACATCCCACGAGGCAACTTCAGGAAGATTTGCAAATAGTACAAAAAACTCGTATTGGCATTAGGAAAGGGACTGAGTTACCGTGGCGGTGGTATTTGGCTAACTGTGATGCTGTGTCTAAAACTTAATTAGGAGTCAGGAGACAGGAGACAGGAGACAGGAGACAGGAGACAGGAGACAACCCACCCCTAACCCCTCCCCTCCTGGGAGGGGAAGACAGGAGGGAGGAGGTAGAAGCTAAGTTTTGTCAATTTGGGATTTTTCTGCCCAACTATGAGCCTAAAATACTAACTTTTTGAGCGTTTTAGACTAAAAACCAGGCACTTTTTTCGACCTCAAAAAGGCACTTTTTTTTATATGTCAATGGTTTTAGATTTAATCAGCAAGCCATAAATAAAAATCATGAGAATTTTAAAACAATCTCCATCACTACAACAAGCTTTTCAAGCAAAAATTCAGGAAAAAATTTATGACAATAGACAAGAAGTGAAACAAGATTTAGGGGGTGGTTTATTTGGATAAATTGGCGCTGTTTTTTTTCATTTTAAACAATTTATAAACCAAACAAAAGGCAACTTAGGCGAGACTTTTTTATCATTATTACTCATGTCACTACCTGATAATTGGGTAATGTTTAAAAATGCTTTAATTCCTACAAAATCTAGAAACCTTACAGAAATAGACCTTTTAATTATTGGCAATGCAGGTGCTTTTTTAGTAGAAGTAAAAACTGGGAAAGGTTCATTTTCTGCTAATCAAGATAAATGGAAAAGAAGGGAAGGAGCAAAGTGGTTTCCATTAGAAAATAGCCCTACTTCTCAAAGTATATATCACAAAAAAATGTTTGAAAATTCGATTATGCCTCAAGTTTCTGGTTTCCCGGAAAATTTTATATTTGCTCCTGTTGTTTTTCCTGTAGAAAAATGGATTGGCACAACTAATTCTTCTGTTCCTGTATTGCAAGGTTTTCAAGAACTAACACAGATGTTACAGCAATATCCTAAATGTTTAACAAATGAGCAAGTTTTAATCATTAGTAAATTAGTTGAGAATTGTGATATTTTAGATATCCCTAAACCTTCTGCAAAACCAAAGCCTATTTTACTAAAACCTTCCGATCAATAATTCTTAATCCGGAAAACTGCTGCTAACTTTATGTACTAGACTGACAAATCTAAAATGGTGCGTTACAACGGATTGTTAAATACCTTTCACAGCTGATATTTTAGCCGTAATGGCGCACCCTACAATAATGAACTTAATAAGAAAAATAGCTCCAAATTGTTCTACTTTAGAATAAAAATAACAGTTCACTTTTCTTGCCTAAAAATAATTAAAATATCAATAAAAAATTAGCCATATAATATTTTGGGCCGATAACTTTTGTGAACAAAGTATGTGCAACTTACCCAGAATTGTTCTACTCTATATTATGTACTCAATAATTAATATAGAGTTGTAATATGCCCAGAACTCAACGTAATGATAATTTCATTGACAAATCATTTACGGTCATGGCAGATTTGATTTTGAAGCTGCTACCAACAAATAATCAAGCTAAAGAGGCTTTTGCTTATTATCGTGATGGAATGTCGGCACAGGGTGATGGTGAATATGCTGAGGCATTAGACAATTATGATGAAGCTTTGAAATTAGAAAATGACCCTAATGACCGGAGTTATATTCTTTATAATATAGGTTTAATTCATGCTAGTAATGGCGAACACGATCAAGCAATAGAATACTATCACCAAGCTTTAGAAAATAATCCGAGAATGCCTCAAGCTTTAAATAATATTGCTGTAATTTTTCACTACAGAGGAGAACAGGCGAAAGAAAAAGGTTCGTCAGAAGAAGCAGATGGTTGGTTTGATAAAGCGGCTGAATATTGGCAACAAGCAATAAGTTTAGCTCCTAATAATTATATTGAAGCTCAAAACTGGTTGAAAGTTACTGGGCGATCGACTAAAGATGTATTTTTCTAAATGTAGTTAATTTTAGAGTTTTGAAAAGAGGAAAAAATTACTAATGATTGACAGCGAACAAGTCCGTAAAGTTGCACATTTAGCTAGATTAAAACTTAACCCAGAAGAAGAAGAAAAATTTACGACTCAGTTAAGTAGTATTTTGGATTATTTCGAGCAGTTGAGTGAATTAGATACAGAGAAAGTACCTCCTACTACTAGGGCAATTGATGTTAGTAATATCACTCGTCATGATGATTTAGAAAAGTTTCCAAATAGAGAAGAAATTCTCTCTTGCGCTCCAGAGCAAGATGGAGACTTTTTTAAAGTTCCTAAAATTATGAGTGAAGAATAATATAGTAGGGAAGTAAGCATTCAGCAGTCAGCTATCAGCTATCAGCTTTATATCTAGATGGTGCGTTACATTTCATTAACGCACCCTACTGGACTCTGTTATACTGTTTCACTGAGTTCAAAAGTCAGAAAAATTATCTACTCTAGAATATTCAGTAAATTTCTCCTTTTCTTTTAGCTGATTCTCTGTTTTATCGGCATCAAGTTCTCCTATTATAGAGTTGTAATCATCTTCTAGGCTATCTGAAGAAAAGCCAGAAAAATTTTCCAATGGAAAGAAGATTAGCTGGAACGGTTATTATTGATGGGACTGATGATGAATATTAGCCCCAAAGTGATGAAAAAGTTCACATAATGTTACAAGTTGACGTGCGGAATGTGAGATTTAATGCTGCTTTCCCTCCATACCTATCCCCTATTCCCTTTTAATTAAACCTGTAAGCAGCTTTGTAAACTATTAATTAATTCTTGGTCTAAATAAGGCTTACTTAAATAGTCATTTGCACCTAATTGTTTAGCTAATGTACGATAGGGCTGACTACTACGAGATGTTAACATTAATACTGGCATTTGTGCTATAGGATATTGTTTACGACAACGACTGAGGAATTCAAAACCATTCATTTGTGGCATTTCTACATCACAAATAACAGCTTGAATTTGAGTATTTTGCTGTAGTTTTACTAACCCTTGCCATCCATCTTTAGCTTGAACAATATCATATCCTGCTTTTTGTAAAGTACTGGAAATAGCTTGGCGAGTAGTTAAAGAATCATCAATTACTAGAATAGTTGGTAGTTTAGAAAGAATAGACTGTTTAAATTTAGAAGTATTTTTTAGTAAATTTTTAGCATCTAATTGTTCTGTGTGTAATATTTTTTCTAATAATTGAATACCATCAATAACTGGTACTAAGCTCCCAT
Organism: Okeania hirsuta; assembly: GCF_003838195.1. GTDB lineage: Bacteria > Cyanobacteriota > Cyanobacteriia > Cyanobacteriales > Microcoleaceae > Okeania > Okeania hirsuta. The sequence goes on along the minus strand of NZ_RCBY01000077.1, from coordinate 3,137 downwards.
CTCCTAAAATTGTACAACCATATAAATATGATGGTGCTTTTAAAATTTTGCTAAAAGGTTTAATGGTCAAATTTTGCTCCATTAATATTTGTTCAATTTTGATGGCAATTGTATCTGAATCTTCAGATATCAATAACAACATCACTTTCCCTTGAGAGTTTTTTGTATAAGAATTTTTCCAAGAAAATTCCACTGATTCTTGTTGAATACTTCCTGAAACTATGGGATAATTATAATCCAACAAGATTGATGGTGCTATAGATACCTTTTTGCCTTTCCAATAATATACTTTTTCCCTGCGCTCGACTTTAATTTCGCTAGGGTCAACATATATAATGGCTGCTAAAATATCTAAAGGAATTGCAAAGAAATTTCCCTCCATGCGAAAAACCAATAATTTTGTAATTGTTAAAGTCCATGGCAGTCTCAGAATAAATTTTGTCCCTTGACCAAGTTGGGATTGAATAGTAATATTTCCTTTCAATGATTCTATTTGACTGTAAACTGATTCTAATCCCATCCCTCTTCCTGATAAATCGCTCACTTTTTTTGTAGTTGAAAAATCAGGATAAAATAATAATTTGTATAATTGTTTAGTGGATAATTTAGCAGCTTCAGTGACAGAAAAAATTTTTTTTTGTATAGCTAGATTCCGAATTTTATTAACATCTATACCCCGACCATCATCTCGAATTTCTATGTAAGTATAATTCCCTTGATAATAAGACTTAATAGTGATTTGTCCTTCTTTTGATTTACCATTACTTTGTCTGATTTCTGGGGGTTCGATACCATGATCGAAAGCATTTCTGACTATATGAACGATAGGATCGTACAATTTCTCTAAAACTACTTTATCAATTAGAGTATTCATCCCCACTAATTCGAGTTTGACCTGTTTTTGCTTTTGCACTGACAAATCTCTAATCATTCTAGGAAATCGATTCAATAATGATTCCACAGGTAACATTCGAGTTTTTGTGAGATTATTTTGTATTTGCTGTAAGGTTTGTTGTCTTTTTTTGACAACTTGTTGACTTTGCTGATGTAGTAGTTTAATGTCATTCACAGCTTCGCCTACTTGAGCAATTTCTTCTAATAGATTTGGCAGTATATTTACCAGATATGCTAGTTGATTATTCTGAGAATTGGGGGATTTATTTAGTTGCTCTGAAAAAGTCTTCATATCTTGAAGTTTCATCATTAACTGATGAAATTTTTGCCACCCTTTTTCTAAAGTTCCTATTGAAGCTTGAGATTGTTGATTTTGGAGAATAAAACTATTATCTTGAGTGGCTAATTCTCCCAGCAAATTATTCAGCATTTCCAGACGGTTGATATCTATCCTGACACCCAAAGAAGATGAGGATGTGGAAGTAATTTGCTTTTGCTGAATTTGTTTCTTTTGATTAGCAACTCCCGGTGCAGAAACTTGTTTTTGAGAAATATTTACTGATGAGGTCGCACTATTAGATGTTTTGACATTTTCTGTTTCCACTGCAACTTCAGATTTTTGAGGGACAACAGCTTTTACTGCTTGAGTTGGTTGATTAACTTGTTTTCTCTTAGCAGTTGTTTCTACCTTTCGAGATTTTAGTGGTTTTGTTAGTTTGACCAATGTGGGATTTAGATTCCCTCCTTGAGTGCGATCGCCTGCCAATACTGCTTTTTGCCCTGCCCAAAAATCTGCTAGAGCTAGTGTACCAATTTTTTTTATGTATTTTGGATTTACTTCCAAAGCTTTGATCGTAGTTTGAGCAATAGAAGTAAACCCAGGCAAATTTAGCATTGTCCCTAAAGTTGCAAATACTTCAGCTTGTCTCTTCAGTTCATCTTTAATGGATAAACCACTGTCAGTGCTATTCTTTCCAGCCAATAAATTTTCCCAACGATGCAAACCAGAGGGTATTTCTTCTGTAAACAGAAATTTAGTCATATCACCTTCTTCCATCGATACTTCGGGAAATTCTGCTGCTTCTTCTAAAGAATGTCCAAGTTTCTTTTCTATCTGCTCAAAAACTTGTTTGGCCTTAATAATAGAATTCTCTTGGTCATAGTTACCTGTTTCAATTTGTTTAACAGTAGGCGATCGCAAACAGTCAAAAGCTTGTAGCAGTAGATTTTCTAACTCTAGGTCAAAAACAGTATTTTCTTGATAAAGCGCTCTAATACTATTTTCTAAGTCGTGAGCAATTGTTTGAATTCCCATTAAACCAATACAAGCAGCACCACCTTTAATTGAGTGAGCTGCCCGCATTAGTTGATGTAGTTTTTGGAGCTCATGCTCTTGAGAGATATGTATTAATCCTTGTTCAAGAGTCTGTAGTAATTCTGTAGCTTCTTCTACAAAAAATTTGTAGGCTTGATCGTCAATTTCTATCATTTTTTATAAAATCTAAATCCATAGGGAACAGGCAACAGGGAAGAAAATTGAAAGTATCACAGTGGGCAAACATTAAGTTTTTGATATTAATCTTAAATACAGCAGTTTCCTACCCTCTGGAAGTACATATATAGCAGAATAAAGAACCGAAAGACCGAAAAATCTGGCGTTGTCTGATTTTTAAGCTTTTGATATGTCCGCGCCCTTTGCTTCGACTGCTATATTGATGGTTTTAGGGAGTAGGGAACTTCTATATCTATAAAACCCACATTCCGCACGTCAATTTGTAATATACAAAGTAGCACAAAATTTCCTAGCCCCTAAGTATTTATACTCTATAAATTAAGTTAATTAGCCTTCGCGATGGTGCTCCGGACGATGCGGAGCACCATCGCGCCGTTTACCAGGAAACTGCTAAGTATTTGTACTTCATTTATTTCTCTGATTACCGACCATTATTTTCTCCTGAGTTCTGAGTTCTGAGTTCTGACTCCTGATTTTTTATACTATAGCAATGTGCGCTGGCATATTTACAAATTACAGGAGGTGTCCAATAGCTAAAAGTTTTATCTGATTCCTACCGAATGCTTGCGCAAACAGCTTTTTATCATTTTCTTTGTGGGTTTAATACCCCACCGTCAACGGGGGTGTTCAAAATTACTTGGGGGAGCGTAGACGCGGAGCGGCCCTTCGTTGACTATCCCCATGTAATTTTCCTCCTGTCTCCTGTCTCCTGTCTCCTGTCTCCTTCTTC
>NZ_RCBY01000076.1 GCF_003838195.1 Okeania hirsuta | reverse complement strand
CCCTCTGCACTGGAACCGTTGTCTCCAGCAATGTAGATAATCAAGGTGTTATCTAACTCACCCAGGTCCTCAATGGCATCAATCACCCGACCAACCTCGTGGTCTGTCTCCTCGGTAAAACCAGCAAACACCTCCATCATGCGGGCATATAACCGCTGCTTGTTTGGCTTCAGAGAATCCCACTTCCGTAGAGACTTTGGACGAGGGGTTAATTGGGTATCATCGGGAATCACACCTAATTCTTTTTGCCGCTCAATGGTTTTCTTACGGTACTTATCCCAGCCCATATCGAATTTCCCTTTATAGTCTTTGATCCACTTTTTGGGAACTTGGTGGGGCGCATGAGTCGCACCGGGAGCAAAGTAAACAAAAAAGGGCTTATCTTCTGCCAGCGCTTTTGTGGTCTGGATATAGTTGATGGCGTGGTCGGCCAAATCCGTATTCAGGTAGTAGTCTGAACCATCGGCATTTTTTTCTGGCGGAATCAAGCGAGTAGTATTCTCCACGAGCGGGGGAGTGTATTGATCGACGTCGCCCCCGACAAAGCCATAGAAATAGTCAAACCCTAGCCCTTGGGCCCAACGATCAAAGGGTCCCACAGCGCTGGTTTCCCAATCTGGGACGTTGTGGTTTTTACCAATCCACGCAGTTGCGTAACCGTAGGCTTGCAATACATCCGCAAAGGTGGCTGTGTTCTGGGGAATCACACTTGAATATCCAGGGAAGCTCGTTGCAACTCCGGTAGTCACACCAGTCCCAACAGAGTGGTGGTTACGTCCGGTGAGGAGAGCTGCACGGGTGGGAGAACAGAGGCCTGTGGTATGGAATTGAGTGTACGTTAAACCATTTTCAGCCAGTCGATCCAGTGTTGGAGTCTTAATCTTGCCACCAAAGGTTCCCATCTGGCCATAGCCCACGTCATCTAGCAGCACCAACAGGATATTGGGCGCATTTTCAATGCCAAAGGTTGAAGGCTCTTTCAATTGGAGTTCGACCTCTTCAGAGTCTTCATAAGTTAGACCGATTTTGCCAGTGAAAGCTGGATCGGGGTGGGGAAGAATCTGTTGGGCCATTGCGGGTGGGGCAATGGTGGTCAAAAGGAGGCAGGTGGCGATCGCGATCGCCACTACTCCTTTGAAAATCCGGTTCAAAAAACCGTTAAAAAACATGGGTAAAACCTCATAAAAATTCAAGCTACATTCCAAATCACGATCAAAGTAGTCTTAATGGCCATTTGTATGATCGGGTAGCGGAAATACTTTAAACCCAAGCTTAGTGGTAAACTCTCTGTTGGAAGACTCAAAAATTCCAACTTTCTCAGCCATATAAATTTAAAAATAAGTTTTTAAAATTTATTGTTTTTACTTATAAATAGTTGATTATTTTTTTATTAAATGCTATATACATGACTTTGTTTATGAATGAAAACAAAAGTAAAACTTCCCAACCTAAAGATGCTCCTGGGACAGACAATCTTCGGATTGTCTACAGATCCTTTACCCATCTAGATGGCTTCAAAGAGTTTATTGATTATCAAAAGATGGAAATGATTCAACTTAGTCCCGGCCCTCTTCAAGGTGAATTTTTATCTATTCAGATTGGCAACTTATATTTCGCATATAATCAGGTCAACCAAGGACTTCAAACGTCTGGTGGGGGAACACCTGAATACATGTCTTTTGTAATGATTTGGTCTGAGAAAGAAAAGGAATATTACTCCTTAAACACCCCTATTGAGCCTCAAAGAACTCTTTTTGGTTTTAACAACACCGAATCCTACGAAGTATTTCATCAAGGTATAGCCATGACACATGTTTTCATTCCTGTGCAAACTTTTAATGCTTATGCCGACCAACTACAACGCCACGATCTAGACGATAATTTCCGGAGAAAAAATCATGTGAACTTGTTGCCAACTGGGACGAAAGAAATTAAAAATTACCTGAAACAACTAGCTTGGTTAGCAATCAAAAATCCTACCTTCCTTCAACAACCTCATATTGAAAAACTCGTTGCTGATGATTTTATTCCTTTGCTAATTAGTAGCATTCCTATTAAGTTAAATTCCAAGTCTTTCCTCAAACCTTCCCGAAGAGAAAAGCTGATTGCCGAAGCGGAAAAAGAAATGCTAGCACACTTGAAAAAACCTTTGACCTTAAAACAACTAGCTCAAAATTTGGGGTCTAGCAGTTCTGCCTTATCCTATGCTTTTCAGGACTTATTTGGCTTGAGTCCCATGCGCTATCTCAAGGTACGACGACTTCATGCAGTGCGACAACTCCTGAAGGTAAGCGAACCCGAAAGTTGTAGCATCATCATCCTCGCCAGTAAATTTGGATTCTGTAATTCCGGTCATTTTGCTAAAGATTACAAAACCATGTTTGGGGAGTTGCCTTCAGAGACGTTGAGCAAGAAAACATAGAGAGTATTTTTAGTTGAGTTAGCCCAAATTTTTGACGAGGCGAAAACCAGCTTTAATCCCACATTCCGCACTTCAATTTGTAGCTCAAGAAGAAAAATGAATCATCATCAGAATTTGAGCCAACAAATTAAACAAATTAATTCTATAGAACGTAACTCCAGCTCTACTCAAATTCAAATTCCAGACCATATTGTACCATTCTTGATTGATATAGAGCATCAAGAATCATATTCTCTTCTGAAGAAAAGTGGTTTTTCCAATCTCCGACTATTCCTTTACGCATATGTTTGGGAATACCTTCTCGCTGGGGAACCCAATCAAGATTAGCTTTCGGATTCATCGCCATTGCCGAAAATTTACTTGCAGCAACCACAGCATCCAGTAAATCTGAAGTTAAGGGGATATCTATAAAGCTAGCAACATCAATAACTACTTGAGCTAAATCCTTTTTCATATCTTCGTACTTGACAAACATCACATTATCTGAATTTTGGCTAGCTTTCCACCACTCCCAAACATGATCGAATATCAAGCCATAGGCAACTTTGCCTTCAACATATAGCTGAAAAAATTCGCTCCAACTACCCTCGTATCCCATTTTGCTGCAAGCATGATAATAATAGGAGACAGCATTGTCCTTTGGATTGCGAGCAACATAAATATATTTGGCTTTGGTTTTTCCAAACATTGGCATCAGAGACAAGGGTAAATGGCTATGAAAATAACGGCGATCGCCACTATTTACGATCAAATTATCCAAACCTCCATAACGAGTTGCAGCACCTTCTAACCAAGGAACTGCTTCACTCAATACTTTATCGCCCTGCTCTCCATTGCTAGCAAGCAAGTGAACAATTTGCTCCATCCATGTCGTACCAGATTTAGGATAGGCTACTACAAACGTATCCCGATCGCCGACTCTAAAATCCTTAAGCGCATCCATTTCCTTCTGGGTAATGAACGCAGGAAAGACAATTAGACCTGGAGGGTTCTTAGCGTCCTTAACCAGTGCTTGCTTATATTGTGCCATGTGTTAAATCCTACTACTTGTTACCAAATCCCAACAACTTTGGGTAGTTGATATAACTAATCTTACCCCAAACGGGTTGAGTTGGTTAACGCTGAGACGTTTTGATAATTTGATAATTTTATTTATTGGCGGGGCTTTGTTATATCATGTCCGGTTGAACAGTTATAAATAAACGACGAAGGAGTCAGGAGACAGGAGACAGGAGACAGGAGGGTAGAAAGAAGAAGAATAAGGAGAAAGAAGGAGAAAGTTTTTTTGATCACTAATTATCCGGACATGATATTACACAAAAGAGGATTAGACGGTATAAATAGCATCAAGAATAGTACAAATTAGTAGATACTCGTGAAGTCCAATCAGGAAAACCTCTGTAAGCAAGAGAAGTAAAAGTCACGAACAAAATCATTTCTTTTAACATTATCTTAAATCTTAAAACAAAGGAACTAGAGTCTCAATCGTGAATTTGATAATTTTGTACAACTTCACATAAAATTGTTATTATATCAAGTCTCGTTAATTAGAGATAATAAAAATGTGTTCTCTGATAAATTTCTTCCTATTCCCTATTCCCTATTCCCTGTTCCCTAAAATTTTTTTTTATTGTGGGTTTTTAAAGAGACATGATATTATAATAAACTGGCCAGTTATTAACTAAAATGGGCTACCGTGCATGAACCGAAAAGCATTAGTAGTGGGTATCAATTATTATCCTTTGCTCAAAGATAGCTCTGCTCAACCCCGAAACTTGATTAAACCAGCAGCAGATGCAGAGGCGATCGCTCAACTATTAGAAACCTATGGCAATTTTCAAGTGCAGCGCTTTCCAGGAGCTAATATAGAAGGTTCTTGGCAAGTAGATCCTCATCCTAAGATTAAAAACTGTGAAATAAATGCTTTGAAAGAAGCTATTTCTAAATTATTTAATCCTCTAGATAATGTTCCTGAAACTGCTTTATTGTTTTTTGTGGGAAATAGTTTATTAGATCAACAAGGAGGGGTACAAGAAGGATTTTTAGCAACCAGTGATACAAACCCTCAAAAAGGAAAATGGGGAATTTCACTACATTGGTTAAGTCAACTATTACAAAAATCTCCTGTCAAACAACAAATAGTATGGTTAGACTGTTACCATCAGGAAAAACAAATTGACTTCTTACAAACAAATCTTAGTAATATAGAATCAACTTATAATGATAGGTGTTATATTTTTGTTTCTCAAGAAATAGAAGTTTATACAACACAAATAAATTCAGAACATAGCTTTCTCACAAATTGTTTATTAGAAGCATTAGAACCAGAAAATTATCCAAATGTTTGCGTAACAAATTATAATTTAATAGACTATATAAATAAAAAACTAAATCTTTCTAATCTACATCCAGTCTTTAATAATTCTGGGAATGAAATTATTTTGACAGGGGAAAAAGAAGCTACAGAAAATCCAGACCTGACAGCCGGAGTTTGCCCTTATAAAGGACTAGCTGCATTTGAGTTTAATGATAAAGATTCTAAATATTTTTATGGTCGGAAAACTTTGACAAATATACTTTTAGAAAAGGTTCGTTCTCGGAATTTTTTGGCGGTAGTAGGGGCCGGTGGAATTGGTAAATCAAGTGTAGTAAAAGCAGGGTTATTATATCAACTTAAACTGGGGCAAAGATTGTCTGGGAGTAACACTTGGCCTATATTAATTATTAGACCAGGAGAACATCCTTTAAAAAATTTAGCAGCAGCATTTGTAGATTATCAACTACAGACATTGTTAACGCCGACAACAGAAGAAACAACAGCTCCAGAGGAAGAATCATTACAACTTTACACTACTAAAAAATTATCATCAACTTCTCAGCAGCATCAACAAAAAAAGCGACCGCCAAAATCATCTATTCCTTATCCACCTCCACCACCAGCACAAGAAACAAAAGGAACCCGTAGGCGATCGCCAGAAAAAAGAAAGTCCGGTGTCACATCACCTCCTAAAATCAAAAATTCTCACAATGAAAACCTAGAGCAAGAGATCAAAAAGGCTGAAGTTGAACGTATAATTTATTCACCTATAGAAATCGAAGAGTTAATTAATCAGGGTGCTAGTGGGTTTAGACAAGTGTTGCAAAATACTCAAGCACCCAGAATAGTAATGGTAGTAGACCAGTTTGAGGAAGTTTTTACTCTGTGTTTAGATAAAATCGAAAGGCAGGAATTTTTTGACTGTTTGATGGGAGCAATAGACAAAAATTACCAAGATAACTCTCATGCTAGTACATTTCTGTTAATTATTAGTATGGGGGCAGAATTTTTAGGTAAATGCTTTGAGCAGGAATATTCTGGGTTAGCTAGGCAAATTCAATCTCATTTAGTGACGGTAACGCCGATGACTCGACAGGAGTTGCAACAAGCGATCGCCGCTCCAGTCAAACAAGTAGGTATAGAAATTCAGCCAGAATTAGTGGAGCAAATGATTGTAGATACAGAAAGTCACGGTAATTTACCATTATTACAATATACTCTAACGGAACTATGGCGACAGCGACGAATAGACCAATTTACTCTGAATCAATATATTAACTTAGGTGGTGTAAAAGGTTGTCTAGAAAAACAAGCTTATGCAACTTATCATTCCCTCAATGCTAGAGAGCGTCAGGTTGCCAAGCAGATATTTCTCAAACTCGTACAAATAAATGAAGATACGGTAGTAAGCTGCAAACGAGTATTAAAAACTGATTTAATTACCCCTCAACAATCATTAGCAGTTGTGAGTAAGATACTGAAAAAATTAGCAAAAGCCAGATTAATTATAACTACTAAATTTACCAACTATCAAAATACTAATCAAACAGTAACAGTAATAGAATTAGCCCATAATACTATTATTCATCATTGGTCTCAGTTAAGTTTTTGGGTAGAGTCAAACCGGGAGGCAATTAAACAAAAACCTGGTATGGAAGCTGATGCTCAACGGTGGCTGAAAAAAGATAAATCAGGCAAATACTTATTAAGTGGGCGCAAGTTAAGTTTAGCTGAAAGTTTATTAGAAAGTGATGCTGATAGTGCTTTTGTATCTGTATTAGCCAAAGAATTTCTCGAAAAAAGTATCAACCGCAAACGTTTTCAAAACAATTTTCGGCTCGGGAGTATAATAGGATTAATTTTAATTTTAGGTGGGTTAAGTGGATTTTCCTTGATTAATTGGCAAGTGGCAGAAAAGGATAGATTAAATTCCCAACTTAATGCTTTGAGTTTATCCGCAGAAAATCAGTTTACTGCTAACCAAGGCTTTGACGCTTTACTTACTGCTATCAAAGCTGGTACAAAGTTACACAATACCTCAGAAGTATCAGCAGATGTAAGAATGCGAGTTTTAATTGCTTTGCGCAAAACTGTTTATGGTGTGAGTACGCGCAGAACAATAGCAGAACATACACAACCAGTCAATAGCATCAGCTTAAGCAAGGATAGAAAAATAATTGCTTCTGCTAGTGATGATGGTACAATCAAACTCTGGAGTAACTCTGGGAAAGAATTAGCTACTTTAAAAGGACATCAGGGTGCGGTTTACAGTGTTGACTTTAGTCCTAATAGTAAAATGTTAGTTTCTGCTGGTAATGATGGTACTGTAAAACTCTGGAACCAGAATGGTAAAATATTAGTAACAATGAAAGGGCATCAAGGGGCAGTTAATAGCGTTAGTTTTAGTCCAGATGGAAAGGCGATCGCTTCTGGTGGCGTAGATGGAACGATTAAATTGTGGAATCTTAAAGGGAAACTATTGAAGTCTATTCAAGCACATCAGGATAAAATTTACAGTGTCAGCTATGGTAAAGTATTAGCCTCTGCTAGTGAAGATAAAACGGTGAAGTTATGGAACTCTCAAGGCCAACAATTGGCTATTCTCAAAGGCTTTAAAGACAGAGTTTTGAGTGTGAGTGTGAGCCAAGATGGTAAAACTATTGCCACTGCTAGTTGGGATCATACTGTGAGAGTCTGGGGTATAGATGGTCAAAAAATGGGCACTCTCAAAGGTCATAAAAGTCCAGTAGTTAGCGTTAACTTTAGTGCTGATGGCAAAACTATTGCTTCTGGAAGTTCTGATGGAACAATTAAACTCTGGACTCATTATGGTCGAGAAATAGCAACTCTCAAAGGTCATAGTACCTGGGTTAGTAGTCTCAGTTTGAGTAATGATAGATTAACTCTTGCTTCTGCTAGTGCTGACAACACGATTAAACTTTGGAATCTTCAAGAACAAAAATTGCCTACTCTCAAAGGACACACCAGTTATATCACAGCTATTAGTTTTAGCCCAGATGCTCAGATGATCGCTACTGGGGGTTACGACCGGAGTGTAAAAATTTGGAGTCGAGATGGAGAGGAGTTAGCAAGTTTAAAAGGGCATAAACGCGGTATTTATAGCTTGAGCTTTAGTCCCGATAGTCAAACAGTGGCTTCTGCAAGTGCTGATGGAATAGGAATAGTTTGGAATTTAGCAGGTTTAGGAAATGCGACTCTTTCCGGGCATAAAGATCGGGTTTATAGTATTAGCTATAGTTCGGATGGTAAAATGTTGGCAACTGCTAGCTTAGATCAAACAATTAAATTGTGGAATATTCGCGGTCAACAACTATTGACTATTCCAGGAGGTATTGATGAACTGAGAACTGTGACTTTTAGACCAGATGGAAAAGCCATCGCTGCTGCTGGTTTTGGGGGTGAGAGTCAGGTTGTTCTGAAAATATGGAGCATAGAAGGTGAGGAACTAGGAAAGATTGAAGGGTTGTGTAATGTTATCAAGAAAGTTAGTTTTAGTGCAAATGGAAAAATTCTTGCTGTAGCTTGTTCTGATAATACAGTTAAATTATTAACTCCTGAAGGTCAAGCGATCGCTACTCTCAGAGGACACCAGGGTCAAGTAAATAGTCTGAGTTTTACCCCTGATGGCAAAATTATCGCTAGTGGTAGTGATGACGGTACGGTAAAAATTTGGACTGTTGATGGTGAAGAGTTGGTGAGTCTAGCAGGTATTCGAGAAGGGGTAATGGATGTTAGCTTTAGTCCAGATGGTAAAATGCTCGGTGCGGTTGGTAAGGATCGGGTAGCAATATTGTGGAACTTTGATTTAGATAATTTATTGGCGCGGGGTTGTGATATTGTTCACGACTATTTGCAGAATAGTCCCGATGTTAAAGAAAGCGATCGGCTTCTTTGTGAAGGGATATAGTTATATCATGTCCGGTTGAACAATTATAAATAAACGACGAAGGAGTCAGGAGACAGGAGACAGGAGACAGGAGGGTAGAAAGAAGAAGAAGGAGAAAGTTTTTTTGATCACGCTCTTATCCGGACATGATATTATACCGTTTCACGGAAGTCGTAGGGGCGAATGGCATTCGCCCTCACAAAAGTAAGATTTTACAGGATCAAACGTACAGGAGGAAGGAGAATTTAGAAAGATTTGCTAATAGCTGAAGATCAAACATTTTTTTATATCGAATTCAGCAGATTTGATCTGATTAGTAAATAGGATTTTTTTTCTTTATTTCTTTTTTAAAGCAGAGGGTTTCAACTTTAATTATTCGGTAATAAATTAAGATTGTATAATATGGAATTAAAAAAATACTAATTGCTACTAAAACATACCCTTCAATTAGTAAAAAATATCAATAAACTGTCTGTACAGCAGGAATATTGCTGAGTGAAGATGAACAGCCTCTTGAGTGGATTAGAATTTATCCTATTCGCTTTCGACAATTGGATTTTGATAAGCGCTATCCTAGATGGTCTATTATTATGGCTTTAATTGAAAAAAATGATCGAGATTATACGCCAGAAAGTTTTCGTATAAATGATTCTTCTATAGAGGTTTTGAGAAAAATTAAAACAAGTAATAATTGGGAGGAACGAAAAAAACTTTTACTGCCACTACAATTTAAGTCAATTAAAGAAATAAAAAATCAAGATAAATCATTAGGAATAATCAAGCAAAAAATTATTAAAAAATATTTTTGTCAGGAAACTGAACGTAATTGGAAACCAAAACAGCAAGCTGTATTAGATCAGTTAGATTTGTTTGAACCAACAGTAGAACTGGAGAAAATACCTTATAAGTTTGGATATGAGTTTATTGATGAAGATGGAGATAAACATCGCTATAGTATTAGTGACTGGGAAATTCAAGAGCTTTATCGAAAATGTCGAGATAAATCTTTGAGTTCGACTCAAATAGGAAAGGAAAAAGAAGCTGTAGAAAAAGTAAGACAAAAGCTAGAGGTTGAATTTATGAACAAGAAAGACCTATACTTTATAGTAGGTAATTTAAAAAACTACAAAAATTATTTTATGATTATAGGCGTAGTTTATCCTCCTATGATTACTCAATTAAGCTTGTTCTAAATAGAGAAAAAACAATGAATATTTCAGAGAAATTTTCAAATAAATATATACTGACATTTGGCTATGGAAATCGTAAAGATTACAGTGAATTTTTAGAATACCTACAAAATTTTGATGTTAAGTGTGTGATTGATGTGAGGAAAAGTCCTCGTGCTTGGAGTCGCAAGTGGTATGGAGACAAAATAGAAAATCTTTGCCACTCCAAAAATATTCAATATATATCCAAAGTTTCTTTAGGAAATACATCAGGTAAAGCAAACTGGGTTTCACCTACCCCTGAAAAAGTAGATGCAGATTTGTCTGAAATTGCAGAAATTGTTACTCAAGGAAATATTTTCTTACTATGTGCTGAACTAGATCCAGCTAGATGTCATCGAGTTGAAGTTGCGAATTGTTTGAATAAATTAATTTCAGCTCAAGTAAAGCATTTGAAATAATTAGATGTTATATCATGTCCGGTTTAATAGTTGAAATAATAGAGGAGTTAGAAGGGAAGAAGAGGAAATTTTTTGGTCACTAATAGACATCTCCAAAAAACAAAAATAAAATCAATTTTTATCTATAAATTATCAATTACTCCCCTCCTGGGAGGGGGAGGGGCGAGGGGTGGGTTCCCTGTTCCCTGTTCCCTGTTCCCTGTTCCCTGTTCCATCTGTTCTGGAGATGTCCAATTAAACGGATATGATATTACTTATTGGCGTTGGTGATTTGAGGTATGATATCATCTCAGGAGCAGAGCGCGATAGAACTCCGTTCCCTGCTCCGTGACCAAAAAACTTTCTCCTTCTACTGCTCTTTCTTCTTCTTTCTTCCCTCCTGACTCCTGTCTCCTGACTTCCCCTCCTGGGAGGGGGAGGGGCGAGGGGTGGGTTGACTCCTGAATAATTAAGATTAATATCATACACGCGCTTCACCAACGCCAACTATTTAAAAGATTTATGGAACAAATTTCCCAGTAATAAAAATCCACCAAAAGCAAATAATCCTAAAGTAGTTGTAGGTTCAGGTACTGATTCAATAGTTATCCGTGCGATCTGATAATCTGGAGCGGTAAAATCACCATTAGGTGCTGCTGCTAAAATATTACCACCTTCGAGAAAACCAGGGTGAAAGGTGACAACTCCATTTTCATCCACACCTGTGTTAGGAGTCGCTTGAGCAAGAGCTGCAGTATTGCCTGGTATTTCGTCATTGACCTCTGTACCTGCATCCCACACTCGATCGCCAGTAACAATAAAATCAGCACCCAAGAATTTGCCATCTTCATCAAAAATTCTTATCCCTAATGGGTTTTCGTTAGCAATAAAAGCATCGTTACTTGGTAAACCCATTGCTCCGTAACTGAAATAGCGACTGCTAGCTAGACTACCATCTAGAGTAAATGTCATAGAAGCGCGATCGCCAGCAGTAAGCACCTGAAATGGTCCTGTTGGGCCTAATATTGTAGCTTGAGTCTCCCCTGCGCCACTATTAGCAAAAGCAGTGCTGATCAGTCCTGTATTAGCATCTTCTGCTAATGCTTCGAGATATGCGGGTGCTGGTTGGCCTAATTCAAAAATGTCGAAGTTGCCATCGTGAAAACCTACCCATAATGGAGAGAAAAAGAAACCATTAGTGGGGGCAACATTTTCTACTGTAACTTTTAATCTTGCTGCTGTTGCTGTAGATGTCATAGCAAAGGTGGAAGTTACCGCTATTGCTGCAGCGATCGCTCCACGAATATTCAGCCAAGTCTTACTATTTATATTCATTATTTTTTCCCAATCAAATTATTTATCTCTCCGTTAAATTTAGGGTGAGAGCTTAAATTAGATAATAAGAGCTAAATATTTTTTTGTCTTGCTAATTCTTGCGGTCTATATTATATTCTTGCTGAAAATTATCTTAATTCTCTAACCTTCTTAATTTCTTCAGGACTTACGCAAAGCCACTACATATAGTAAATTAAAACTATAGCACTATGGTATAGCAATTCTCATATTGGTGAGGTACGCGCATTCGTTTGTTTTAGGGAGTAGGGAGTAGGGAGTAGTAATTCGATAAACAGGGGATAGAAAAAAAGAAAAACAACTGTATCTCACTAATTTGAGAAACATTATATATATAGTTTTTTTACCATAAAAATGTGTAAGTCCTGTACTTTTTATTATCATCTTTTATTAGAAATAATTTTCAGCTTAAATCAGACTGTTTTCTGAATAAAAAAAACTGACTGCTAATAGCTGAATGCTGACAAAAATTCTATAAAGGATTGCTGGTATTTGTGTTTTTATAGCAGCAGATAGGAGCGGTCTTATTGATATTTTGTCCATTGTTTGAAAGTTAATTTCACTCGCTCGGAGAATCCAACCGCCCACCGATTATACAGATTCCTATTTAGGCGATTGCTGACGCAAAGCTCCGCTAACGCTTGAAAATTTATAGCTATCACCCAGCCTTGATCATTCTAAACAATCCATACCAACTTAAACAACTATCATTTTAATTGTAAGATATTTGAGTTCAGATACGCTTATATTTGGATAATAATTGATGTTTTAGTTGATCAATAGTTTTTCCCATAACATTTGCCATTTTTTTCCAATTATTCCACACCAACATAGCACAAGCAATATGATTTTTTTGAATTTTTCCTCGACGACATTGGCAAAACTCCAGCCCTGTTAGCTGTTTAATTCTGGCGTAAAACTCCTCAATTTTCCATCTAGGTGCGAATCTCAAAATCAACGTCATCTGTACTCTTCTGAGTGAGGTCGTTAGTAGCAATATATTCTGTTCTGTTGGCGGAAACAGTAACCCAAAATAATTAGATTTTTTTATCTCTAGGAAAGCCTTTAATTTTAATAATTTTTCCTGATACTAATTCCCCGTCATTTCATGTTAATTATTCTAGTTTTTGATATTTTTTTACACCCCCAGTATCGTCTACGCGCGGGATTACTTTTCAATGGAAAATAGTAAATTTAACCTAAGTTATCTATTAAAGCCATAAGTCTTTTGGTTGGATACCAGCTCTCCATTAATACTGTTTTTACTGGTATTTTATTCTGTTTTACCACATCAATTATCATTTATTATACTTGAAGAAGGAGACAGGAGACAGGAGACAGGAGACAGGAGGAAAATTACTTATGGATTCGCTCCCCCAAGTAATGCGTGAACACCCCCGTTGACGGTGGGGTATTAAACCCACAAAGAAAATGATAATCTATTTTACTCTTTTCATCACTCTCTGGAGCATAAATACGATAATCGCGAAATCCAGAATCGTTCTATTTGAGGATTAAAATATAAGCAGTTAACTATTCCTATTTCACGGACTACCCTATGTTCGTTACCGTTATACTGACCTCGGACAAGTTCTATTTTTTGGGAGTATTCTTTATTAAAAACTGTATCATTAATGCAGCAAATAACCATCTTCAGAAGTTACAATTTTCTCCCTGACATTTTGCCACAAATTTTCTGCTGCTAAATCAATATTTTTTAAGTAACGATTAATTTGATTGCTGACGCAAAGCTACGCTATCGTGGCTCACTGTTTCTAGATCGTCAGCAAGGTTTGTGAGAGTGTAATTTTTGTGACTACTTATTAAATACTGACAATATTTTATATAATTAAAGTTTATTCTCAAAGTGTTGACAAATAGTTGGTTTCATACTAATCTAGTATCACAACTAAAGTAATTTAAGTTCAATTTTTTAATTTTTTTATATTTTGTTTTTCAAGCTATAGCCAATATAGATAAACCTTTAAGGGTATGCACTATATATAGTGTCTTTGCGTAAGTCCTGACCAAGAAAAATTAGGATTCAACTATGACGAGTTTTACCGGACAGGGCCAAACACCTATCATAATTACAATATTAGTAGCTGTTTAAATTCTTCTTGGCTAGGACTTAATTACATAGAAAATTTAGCTGATTTTTGTCGTCAAAATATAGATCGGTTCTATGAAAATATAGCTATTCAGCAAGGTAAAGTATTGACCCCACTCTTGGATAATAGCTCTAACTTTTACTTTGTAGAAAAGTTTCTTCTAAAATTAAATAGAACACTATTGCTTGAACTTTATCCTCAAGCACGAGAAATTATTCTAGTTCGTGACTTTCGTGATATGGCCTGCTCGGTGGCAGCTTTCAATACCAAGAGAGGATATGTTGATTTTGGCCGTCAACGTTTTAAAAGCGATCGCGAATATATCCGAACTACAATTAAGTCTACTGCTGCAAATATGCTGCAATTATGGAGGGAAAGAAAAGAACAAACACATTTAGTACGCTACGAAGATTTAATTTTAACTCCCGAACAAACTTTGAGTTCTATCTTTGAGTATTTGAATTTGGATAATAGCAGTTCAACTATTTCTAAAATTTTAGAAGTAGCTTCTAAAGATACACCTCAGTTAAAAAGACATCGTACTTCTGCTAACCCTCAAGAATCTATTGGGCGTTGGCGACAAGACTTAGATTCTTCTCTACAAACTTTCTGTACTGAAGTTTGCCAAGAAGCTTTACAGGAATTTGGTTATAATCTTAGTGGTAAAGACAAAGCATCTCCTTTGCCAAAAACTATCAAGCCTCAAATTAAAACTGAATCGCCATTAACACCCACTAATTCTAATTTTTTTAAGGAAACAGAATCAACACGAAAGAGACTGGAACAAATCAAATCTCAGTTTCAAAACATTAGAAACAAACTGAAGAATTCCTAGATCATCAAGCAATAAATAGAGTATGAATACAGAAGGTTCACAATTAGAAATTATTTCAGTCCATGTGCCTAAAACAGCAGGAACAGCTTTTAAAAAAGTCTTAGAACAAGTTTATGGTTTTGAGTCAGTTATCGTTGACTATCCTGGAGCACACCGAAAAAGATTCAATAATCAGTGGGAAGCTAGAAAAAGTCAAATCAAAGTAATTCACGGTCATTTTGGTGTAAATAAGTATGAAAAATATTTCCCAGAAGCAAAAAAAATTGCCTGGATTAGACACCCGATTCATAGATTAATTTCTCACTACTTTTTTTGGCTAAATCACCCACTAAATAAAATTGAAAATACTTCCCAGCGTTTGTTAGTAGAAAATCAAATTAGCCTATTGGAATTCGCCCAGCTACCAGATATTAAAAATATAACCTCAAGATTTTTGAATAGAAGAGAAGTTACTGATTTTTATTTTGTAGGTATACAAGAGTTATTTAAAGAAGATTTGAACGAACTAAAAGAACAACTAGGATGGGGTGATTTTGATATTGAGTATACTAATAAAAATACTTATTCAAATTATGAAAAAAAAATACAAAACATTTTATCAGAGCCAAAACTTATACATAAATTAGAAGAAATTAATAGTGATGATGTTGAATTTTATCAAGCAGCATTAAAAAATAGAGAAGAACGCATAAATAAAGAAAAAAAGTCACCAAAAAAGAACGATAAAAATATCAACAATTGTTCTGATAAGCTAACAAAAATCCGCCATAAACTCGAAACTCTAAACTCTCGACTAAAACAGACAATGGTACTATTAGAAGAATCTCAGACTCAAGACTCTAGCGGTCAAGTCTCAGAACCAGAAATTCAAGAAGTATCCAAAAATAATCAAAACAAAATAGATGGAGAAAATGATTCTCGACTTTTCCAAATACAAAATGCTATTGTTGAAAGATTCCAAATTTTTCGCGGTCGGTTTGAATTTGCCGGAGGGCCTATTTTTCCGAATAATATCCCCGGAGTATTCCGTCATCGGCGTGGTGATAGTGGAGGTAGACCAAAGTACGTAGATAAAAACTTTCAAAGTGCCAATACCAATGATTCTCAAATTGATAATTCAAAATATTATCATGGTAGATATATTTATGGAGGATTTTTTAACGGACACTTTGGGCACGTTTTAACTGAAAGTATTCATCGTTTGTGGGCATTTAATTCTAGTACCTATGATGGGATAGTTTTTGCTGTGTTATCCCCTAGACCACGACGAGTGTCTCTCCCTACATATACCCCCCCTCAATGGTTCGATCAAGTTTTAGATGTTATGGGTATACCAGGGGCTAAGTGTATTTTTGTTAGCGATCGGGGTATGTTTGAACATCTAGTGATTCCAGAAGCAGGTAGTGAATTATTACTAGGAATTAAGGAATGGTATCGCCCCTATTTAGAGAGACTACAGGAAAGAATTTTGAATCTTACACATAATTTGAGAAAAAATTTAACCGATCTAAAGCTTTTTCTAGGTAGAAGTCATATTCCACTTAATGGATCGGTTGCAGGTGAAAAGTATCTCGAAAGTCTATTAGTTGATGAGGGTTATATATCTTTTAAACCTGAAAATTATAATTTTCTTGAACAACTTTCTTATCTAGTAAATACCAAAAAAATTATATTTACTGAAGGAAGTGCTATATATCTCCTAGAATTAATTAACTATTTAGATACTGACATTGCTTGTATACCTAGAAGAGGTAATAATCAACATTTCTATCCACATATATACAATAAGTGTAATAAGTATATAGTTGCAGGCAATGTTGAAAATTGCGAACAATTAGGGTCTTATAACATGGAAAAAGGAGGAAAAGGAATATCAATTAGCAAACGTCCATACGAAATTATTGAATCTTTGAGAGATGGTAAATTTGCTTTACTCGACAACTGGGATGAAAATGATTTTTTGGATCGAGAAAAGAGTGATATTATGTCATACATAATTCAAGGATATAACTTACTCGAAAAAGGACAAACCTTACACTGTCTCAATATTATAGACAAATATTTAAAAATGCGTAACGCATCATTAAAACAATCCAAAGAAAACTTGGCTTATTCAAAGTTTAACACCATGAAAACACCTCAAAAGCTAGACCTCAGCAGTCGCAGCAGTCGTATTAATAAACTTGCTACAGTCAATCAATCATCGACATATTTGGAAATTGGTGTATCCAAAGGTAGTACTTTTAATGCAATTGATGTCGATCACAAAGTGGCTGTAGATCCAAAGTTTAGATTTAATACAGAGGAGTATGCTACTGAGAATATAACTTTTCTAGAAGTTACTAGCGATGAATTTTTCAGAAATCATGCCAAAAGTTTTGAGCGATTCGATTTAATTTACTTAGACGGTCTTCATACCTTTGAACAAACTTTTCGGGACTTTTGTGCATCCCTTTCTTGTGCCCATACTAAGACGATCTGGTTAATTGATGATACTTGTCCTGGAAGTTATGCTCAAGCACAATCATCCCTACAGCGCTGCCGACAGCTCCAGAAAATTTCTGGAGAGAAAAATAACAGTTGGATGGGTGATGTGTTTAAGGTTGTTGCTGCCATCCATGATTTTTTTCCGCAATACAGTTTTGCTACTTTTCCACATCATGGTCAAACAGTAGTATGGAACAAATGGAGGGTAGATTTTGAGCCTAAATGGAATTCTTTGGAAACTATTAGTCGGCTAGAGTATTCTGATTTTGTAGAATTGCAGGGAAGTTTGTTTAAAAGAGAAGCATACGAGAATATCTTTGAAATAATTAGGCATAACTTTGCTCAATCATAAAAATTGAAAAAATCTCAAACCTGAATTTAAGATCAAAAGGATAAAACCAAGGATGGAAAACAGCAAGAATGAACAACAAAAAAAAGTAGCATCTCATTGGTCTGACGTGACAAAAAAAAGTCAGCAAGCCCAAAATTTACGTTTAAGATGGTGGCAAAGTCCAAATATAATTAAACACATAAACAAAAAAATTACAGGTCTCCCACTGGATGGGTTTTCTCAAGGTATTACCCAGAAAGCTAAAGAAATTGCAGGCGATCGCTATCCTTTTTCTCGTGGTATATCTGTAGGATGTGGCAACGGACAAAAAGAAATTACTTTAGTTAGTCAAGGTTTGGTTTCTTCATTTCAACTTTACGAGGTTTCTAAAGTTAGAATTGAGCAAGGAAGGAGATTAGCAACTAGGTTTGGTGTGGAAAATAAAGTAACTTTTATTGAAGGTGATGCTTTAGAAATTATTAGAGAAAAAGACTGTTTTGATTTTGTTCACTGGAATAATTCTCTCCACCATATGTTAGATGTAGAAGCAGCGATTAAATGGAGTTATGAAGTTCTCCAAAAAGGGGGAATATTTTATATGGATGATTATGTAGGTCCAAACAGGATGCAGTGGTCAGATAAAATGTTAGAAGTTGCTTCTAAAGTCAGAAGTATTCTACCAGAAAAATATTTAGCTAATCCCAAAAACCCTAGTCAGTTACTGCCAAAAACTCTGACCCGAAATAGTGTGGAACGTATGATTCAAATTGACCCTTCAGAAGCAGCAGACTCGGAAAGAATTATTGACTCTATAAAAAAATATTTTCCCCAAGCTGAAATCACCTTCACTGGTGGGGTAGTTTACCATCTAGCATTGTCTGATATTCTCCATAATTTTGATGAATCAAAAGATAAACATCTGTTAGACTTTTTAATGCTTATAGATGATTTGTGTTCGGAATTAGGTGAAACTCATTATGCAACTGCAATTGCTATTAAATAGAAAAATCTCTAATTTAAATTAACTTAATGACCAGACCTAACATAACTCACATAAGACTTATCGAGTAATTTTTGATAAGACAAAACACTAGACTCTGAACGATCTTCTCCCCGCGTACCTTCCACAATCCAAACGTTAGGATACCCATTATCAACTCGATAATTTCCATGACGTTCGATACCTTTCAAAGTTGAATGTTCACTTTTACCATATTCACAAAATACGACTTTTTGCCATCCTAAATTATCAAGTAAAGATTGTAAAAAATCTTGGGAATAAAGAAACTGATGACCCCATCCATGAAAAGCACGATTCATAGAAAATGTAGAATCAATCCGTTTTTGTGGATTAGTTTCTGACAAATTAAAATGAGTAGAAAGTACCCACTCTAGAGAAGGAGTAGAAAGTCGAATTATTCCACCAGGTTTAAGACTTTTCCAAACGTTATTTAGGAAAGCGATCGCTCCTTCGAGACTTAGATGTTCAAGAAAATGTTCCCCGTAGACATATTCCAAGCTATTAAAAGGCCAAGGTTTAGTCACATCCATCACTTGGTCAATACCAGGAAAGGGGCGAATATCCACATTCCACCAATCAGCCATGATATTATGGGGTCCACAACCCACTTGAACTTTTTTAATGCCATTGGGATGATTTGGGCTATTACGAGAGGTATGATTTTTGGTTGATATATTCATAAATTTTTTCTTGATATATATTGGAAAAGCTGATAATTATAACTCTATATCTAAAAGAAAACTAGGTAATACATCTTCCCCTGACAAACTTGGGGGAGAGTCTAATATTTCTAATTCTTTTCCTTGGCGATAAATCTCCACAAGACAATTCTTCTTATCAATTAACCAACCTAATTTTACTCCCCCTTCCATATACTCTAGCATTTTATTTCTAGTCTCCTTTAAACTATCAGATGGTGACATTAATTCTAATACAAAATCTGGGGCTATAGGAGGAAATTTTTCTCTTTGTTCGGGAGTTAATTGATTCCATCTTTCTAATTTAATCCAGGATACATCGGGAGAACGATTGGCATTATTAGGAAGTTTGAAACAGGTAGAAGAGTCGAATACTTTTCCTAGTTTTGTTTGACGGTTCCATATTACAAAATCAGCAATAAGAGAGGCATTATATTCTCCTGTTTCTCCTCCTGTGGGTGGCATAATTGTTATTTCTCCTCTGATGTTACGTTCAAATTTAATTTCGGGATTATCTCGACATAATTGATAGAATTGGTCGTCGTTAAGTTTGAGGATATTGTTAAAATTGATGGTTATAGCTGTCATGGTTTTGGCATTAATTTCATCGTATGTTTTAATTTTAATTGAAGAAGGAGACAGGAGACAGGAGACAGGAGACAGGAGGAAAATTACATGGGGATTCTAACCCCAAGTAATTTTGAACACCGTGTAGACGGTGGGGTATTAAACCCACAAAGAAAATGATAATTATAGGTATTGTACTGTTAATCTCTAATAATGACAAAAATCCTGAAAATCTTCATTCTGCTACCACCCCAGAAGAATGTGAAAAAATGGAACAGAAATATGGATGGAAGTTGAAGGATATTAGATGTAATAAAGAACAAGAAATCCTGAAAGTCGATTCCGTTTTTGAGGGAGAATAAACATCATTTGAGGATTCGAGATATGACAACTGAAACCTGGATTGTATACAAAACGGAAAATAGAAATGATTATGGTTGGGAAGAGCGGATGCTGATGCCAAGGGAAAGTTTGACCAACATTCTTTGGGAAAATTGGACTTACCAAGAAAAACCTACTATTCCTAAGATAGGGGATAGAACACGAAATTACAAATCAGAATCTGAAAATTGTTTTACTCATCATGGCCGGGATGGGGATTGGGTTTCATTTCAGTTATCAGTTATCAGTTATCAGTTATCAGTAAGGAAGAAGGTTAAAAATTTTCTTCATCAATTATTTCCCCCTAATCCCTAATCCCTAATCCATCTTTTATTCAAAAATTACTAGACTTTATTCTATGACCAAAAAAGTAGATATTAGCAGTAAACGTATCATTGGAATTAACCCCAGTCGTTGGGTAGAATGGGTGAGTGGAATTACCAATGTTACTATCAAATAAATTGTTTCTTCAGACTTCCAATGGTTAAGTCGAGAAGGGGATGTTTTGGTGAGTGTTTCTAGTCGAGAACATGGAGAATTTCTAGTTCTCAATGAAATGCAATTAAGGTATGATAAAAAAATGCCACGTCGAATGCGTGCTTATGCTGGATTAGCAGAAGAAAAGTATCAAAAACCTGTTTATCCTGTATTAATAAATATCCTCCAACCAAGCGAAACCACAGAAATAGTTAATTGTTACGAATCAGAATTTTTGAATCTGAGAGCTTGCCAAGATTATCGAGTTATTAACTTGTGGGAAGTAGAAGCAGAAGCAGTTTTTCAACAACCTCTTCCCTCTTTACTTCCTTTTGTTTCTATTCTGAAAAATGGAGGAGAAGAAGCAACTGTGAGAAAAGCGTTGCAACTTTTACGGGAGGATGAAGAACTTTCAGAATTAGAAAATTTACTAGGATTTTTTGCTACATTTGTATTAAAGACTGAAATAATACAACAAATAATGAGGTGGGATATGGCAGTTTTACAACAATCTCCTTGGTATCAACAAATATTACAAGAGGGAATTCAAATTGGTAAACAAGAAGGAATTCAAATTGGTGAACAAAGAGGAATACTTTCTGGAATAGAAACAGGATTAGAATTGAAGTTTGGCGAATCAGGAAAAGAGATATTTTCCGAGATTAATACTCTGGAAAATATTCAGGTTTTAGAAACTATTCTTTCCTCTCTCAAAACTGTGGAAACTATTGAGCAATTACGGCAAATTTATCAGTCATATTCTTAAATAGGGAATAGGGAATAGTTAGGAGAAACAGGAATTATAAATTTTAATTTTGTTTCTTTTCTACTTCACTTATTTGTCTATTAGTAATTTTTGTAACTGTAACAAGCAGGATGCTTGAACCGCAAAAACTGTACCGCACCATACTCAAAAGTTCTGTAAATAGGGAATAGGAAGTAGTTAGAATAAACAGGAATTATAAAATTTGAGTTTTGTTTCTTCTCTATTTCTTTTTATTTCTATTCTTAAAGGTTGTAGGGAGGAGAAAACTATTAACTAAAGCAAAAATAGAGTTTGGAGACCAAATCCTTACAGTTTTTTTTCACGAATCATTTCATTTCGTTGAAATTTAAACAATTTATCTTTTAAACTTCCCCTCTTTCCTCTATAAAATTTTAATTCTAGATTATCTGACCATTCTGGCGATAAAATATCCAGTACAATTTTCCTATTATCAACATCTTTATTACTTTTAATAAAAAGATTTTCTAAATTTTTTTCAGAGATAAACATAGCTAAAAAATGAGGATTTATGGCTTTGGTGCTAAATCGCAATAAATTATGATTGGCAAAACTATGATTATGTTTTGATTGAAATTGTTCGATTTTAAGTTCTAGTTTTTCTTGGTTGAAAAATTGCAAAATAAATGAGCAATTATTTGCTGATTCTACCGACTTTAGTCTAAACTTATTGCTATTAATTTTTTCTACACTAAAGTTTTTGGGAATATGCAGCAAATACTCATATAGATGATATTTTCCATCTGAAAAAGAAGATGCCTCAATATCATCAAATGTCACTACATAAGGAAAAGGTTTTCTCACAAAACATAAATGTCTAATGGCAAAATTAACAGGATTATAATTCTGTAAATTATATGATTCAGTTGCATCTCCGATAATGTAATCAAACACTTCAGAATAATCATATTCTATTATTTTTCCTGATACACCATTCCTCCTTCCTGAAAATCTTTGACCTTTACCATCAATTAAAACTAAGTTATGACCTAGGGAAGATGATGGAGAATTTTCATCAGTATTATTAGCAGCACCAGAGTCAATAACTAGAGGTTGACCTGCAAATATTAATGCAAAAGAATTGTGATCTGACTGGTCGTGAATACCCTCAATATATTTACCACAATTGAAACTAACTATTGTTGCTTCAGATGACCAATAATTTCTAACGTTTAAATAACCAATATCGGAGCAAAAACGACGTATTGATAAGTTAGTTTTTTCTAGTTTAAATTCTCCTACTGGTGGTGGAGGTAAAAATAAGTAGGCATCAAATAGGGAAGAGAAGTTTAAACTAGGGTCTCTGCCATAAGTTTTTAATCCTTTGCTACCTATTAATAATTCCCAAATATAAGTAACGAGACTAGGATTTCTATTACCAACTATGGTTAAATATCCCCATAAACCATTATGAGGATTCCAGTATGAATCATTCCAGTTATTTAGATATTTTCCACGGGGGAATGATTCATACTGGAATCCCCATAAACCATTATGAGGATTCCAGTATGAATCATTCCAGTTATTTAGATATTTTCCACGGGGGAATGATTCATACAAATACCATTCAACTAAACGGTCTAATTTTTCACTATATTTGTCGTCTAAAAATTCTCCATTAACTTTAATATTTTTCCGGCGACAAATACGAAGTAAAATCCCTAATATTTTAGAAACAAATCCACAATACCAGAGACCTTCTCTTGTCATTCCTTGGTCGGTAATACTATCAATAAAAAAGTCTTCCACGCGACTCATTGCTACATTTAGCCATTTTTTTGCTTTGGGTAGATAATTACCCAGACTAATAGCAGCGATTGCTAAACTGGAAAAAGCGATAATTTGATGATTCCAACTATTAAGTTCTTTGTCTTTTCTTCCCCAAAGTTTACTGTGAGATTCTTGCCAAGTTTCCCTGGTTTTTTCTCTATAAATTCTACTAGCAAAAGATGTTCTTCTACGGTAAATAATTCGGGAGCTATATCTCTAAATAAGATAATTCCAGTTAGCACAAATGCTCTATGAATTTCTTCACTAAACAAGTTAGGATATCTAGGATAATTTTGGCTAATTTTGTTGACTATATTTTTGGCTAATTTACCAGCTTCTTTATCCTCTGCCAATTTATAAGCTAAACATAATTCCATCAAAACATTATAAATAACAAATAAGCTGGCAGATTCATCTGTTTGTAGAATAGCTTCGGAACCTAATTTTTTGGCATAATTACAGTTAGCATTTATTTGAGCAAGAATATTTTTGTATGGATAGACATGAGTTAGTTTTTTTAATGCTGTTATTTCTGTTTCACTAATCAGCAGAAATTCTCGGTTTCTGTTTCTGCTTTTATGAACTTCCCCAACATTTTTTCCTCATTTAACGTTTCAATAGTTCCTAACATTTCTCCTACTCTTTTCTCAAAACTATGATTCTCTCGAATATATTTTGCTAACTCTAATTTTCCTCCTCCATTTTGACTTTTTTGCTGCAAACAATTTTCTATTACTTTTGACAAATATTCCTGAGAATTATAAGTATAAATTTTATCTCCAAATACTTTTTCTAAACCTGCTATTTTGTCAGAAATAATCGTTGCTCCACAAGCAGCAGCATCAAATAAACGATTGGAAATAAATCCTTTTTCTAACATAGTATCCCAATGGTCATTTAATAATACGCCACACTTACTGTAATAACGTCGTAAAATTTCATTGGGAATATATTCTCCTTTTAAATAACCATCGGGCAACAAATTACCCCAGTTTGTACCATAAACATCTACCTTTAAACCACTTTTCACCGCATCTTTTACTATCTGGCGATAAACTTTCCGAGAATTTCCCACAAACAAAATTTCTCCTATTTCTTCATAACCTTCTTTGTCAGGATAAAACAAATTTGGATCTGTACATTGGAGTAAAGTTTGTACTGGAACTTTTACCTTTTTCTGTAACTCCTCAGCATAGGAATGGGATGCCACAAATACTCGGTCATATTGTTCATATTCTTGTAGGGAAACTTTATCTGGATGACTAATATTCCACATCAAATTAATATGATAAGACTTAGGTTGATAACGACTCAAACCTCGAATCGTAATTGCCACATCATCTCCAAAACTTTTCGGTGTTTCCCAATCTGGCAAAATATCAATTCTGACGGAATGACCTAATATTTCAAATTGCCGTTTAATGGCTAAGGCAAAATGATAGTCTCCCCATTCTTGCGCTTGTTTCCAGTCAGGAACTCCGATTTTTATGCCAATGCGGAAACTATTACTCATTTTTTCGCGCAAAGCAGAAAATATTGTATGGGCACGATGTTTATAAGTGTGTTTTTCTGTGACTATTTTCTGTAATTCTGCAACTTTGGCTAATCTTAATTCCTCATTTGTGAAGTACTCTCGTAATAAATTTTCGAGAGATTCGCGAGAATTATAAGTAGGCAATAGTCCGTCGAAAGATTCTTGATTTCCTAATTCTCCATTTGTGACAACTAAAGCACCTGACATAATGGCATCAAACACCCGCGAATTTGTGGAACCCCATTGTTTTGTGACGGAATTTGCATCATCAATTACTATTTTTGTGGAAGCATAGACTTTGGGCATATCTGTATAAGGGAGAGGTCCGCGATTGTACTTTTTAAACTTCTCAAATTTTTCCCAGTTATAGCCATACAAAGCAAATTCAAAGGGTAAATTATCCGGTTCCAACAAATTCATAATATCTCGTGGATATTTCCAGAAACTTCCTGTGAAGCAATAGTCAGATTTATATTTATTGTCTAGTTTGGAATTGACTTTTTCTGATTGGTTGAAATTTGCTGCTTCTGAATTTTTCTCTACTTCAGATGAGATTTTTTCTGACTCTTCTGAAATTGCTAGTTCCGAAATTTTCTCGACTTGACTTTCACCTACTTGTGGAAATTTATTACCTACTTCAGATGAGATTTTTTCTGACTCTTCTGAAATTGCTAGTTCCGAAATTTTCTCGACTTGACTTTCACCTACTTGTGGAAATTTATTACCTACTTCAGATGAGATTTTTTCTGACTCTTCTGAAATTCCTAATTCAGAATTTTTCTCTGGTTCAGAATTTATTTTTTCTGACTGATTGAAAATTGCTACTTCCGAATTTTTCCCGACTTCGGGAATTTTATTACCTAGTTCAGAAAAGGATTTTTCTGACTGATTGAAAATTTCTACTTCTGAATTTTTCCCTACTTTACTTTTGCCTGTTTCTGAAACTTTATTACTTAGTTCAGTTCTAACTTTTTCTTCACTCCTGACTCCTGACTCCTGACTCCTGACTCCTTCTTCCTCACTTCTGAATTCTGAATTCTGAATTCTGAATTCTTCTTCACTCCTGACTCCTGACTCCTGACTCCTGACTCCTTCTTCCTCACTTCTAAATTCTTTAAACCTTTCCTCATTAGTTGCTATTCTAACTACCGTTGCAGGTTTAAATAATTTCTGCTGAATATAATCTGCTGATTTTTGAGAAGAACACCAGAAACAATCATAATCTCCTGCTGATTTTTGAGACGCCCAAATCTCAAACCAATTTCTTGCCCAAGCAACTTTTACTAAACTTGGTTTAGCATTTTCTATTCTTTCTAAATCATAATCATGGCGCATAACAACAATTACATCTAATCGCGTCATATCATACCAATCTTCTCCTTCAGAAATATAATAAATATCCCATCCAAATTCTTTAACTAATTGTTCTCCTAATTCCACCGCTGTAAAATAATCTCCTGCGGAAGCTGCCATATCTGCTTCTGTTACAGCAAACCCAATAGTTAAAGGATGACCAGTCCAATAAATTCCTTTGTCAAAATAATCTTGTAGATGTTTCCTGCGTAAATAATAGGCGTATCTTTTTTCTATTATTGGGCGATTTTTCAATATTTTCTGGGTAAATTCTTTCCCTTTATTAAATCGAGAAAAACCACGATTATGAAAAGCTGTTAAATGATTAGCACTGATAATTTCTTTGCCTAATTTTTGTCGGATAGTCAAACATAAGTCTACGTCCTCATAACCATAAAAGTAGTCTTCGTTAAAACCTCCCACTTTCTGAAAATCTTCCCGCCGACACATCATTAATGCTCCCGTAACAACAGGTACTTTCCAAGGAGCAGATTGTATTTTTAATAATTGCGGAGCATATCGAATTTCAAAAGGATAAAAAGGTTCATTTTGACTGTGGAAATATAACTGCACTCCTAAATGTTGAGTAGGAGGAAAAGCTAAAGAGCGATCGCTAACTATATCTAATAATTTGACTCCTACCATTCCTAGATTTTCATCTTGTTGAATTAGCTCTACCATCTGAGGAATTATATCTTGGCAGAGGGTAATATCATTATTCATAAATAACAGTAAAGGAGCTTTTGTTTCATCTACTCCTACATTGTTGGAGTTGGAAAAAGAATAATTTTCTCCTCTGGCAATAATTTTAATTGGTAATTTTTCTGACCATTGGGTACAGACATCTATAGTATTATCTGTTGAACCGTGGTCAACTACTATTAATTCTAATTTTTCATAGCTGTTATAAAGCTCAAAGGAGGCAAATAATTCACTTAAGAGTTTCGCTCCATTCAAACTCAAAATAATTACTGCTACTTTTGGTTTTTCCGCACTTTTGAATTTTGAATTTTGACTTTTGAATTGAGAATTGACTCCTGCTTCACTTTGGAATTTTAAATTTTGACTTTTAAATTCTTTACTCCTGACTCCTGACTCCTGACTCCTGACTCCTTGAACACGATAAATAAGTTTATTAATTTCTCCCTGCTCGAAACTGAGATTAACTTCATGTTTTTTACCTTTCGGTCCGACTACTAATGGTTGAGGAGAATTTTTCAGTTGTTGACCTGTTTCTGTAATCTTGACACTAACTTCAACTAACCCATTACTATGTAAAGAAGGAGGAATTTTTTGAGCAAAAGCATGACATCCGTGAGTACCAAAAGCTTCAGCTAAATCTTGACGGTATTTATTCGCGACTAAGGTTCCGACTAAATTATTGCCAACAAAAATATCCAGAAATACAACTTTGTCAGGGTCTTTTTTATTTCTTGCCCAACCAGAAACATAGTCGATAGTTGCATAATCAAGACAACCTTCAAATTCTGTTTCTCCTAACAAACTAAGACTGCCAAGTTCCCCTGTTCTCAAAACATTTTGAAATGACAAAACTTCTTCTAATTTTTTCTTAGCCTTAGAAAAATGAGGATCTATTTCCAAAGCACGACGATAACAACTTATTGCTTCACTTAATGGATTTTTTTTAGTCTTAGCTTCCCCTAACTGAAAATGAAACTTTGCCGATAATGGTCTTAACTCCACAGCTTTAGCATAAGCAGTCACTGCCTCATCCCATCGACCTAACTTTGACATTAGTTCCCCAATATGGTATGCAACATCGGCAGATTTAGGATTAAGTTGCCTAGCTTTCGTATAAGCTACCACCGCCTCATCCCACCTTTCTAGTTGGACAAGACTTTCTCCCAGGACATGATAAACTGCTGCCGAATTAGGATTAATTTCTACTGCCCTACCATAACTAACTACTGCTTCTTCCCACCGTTTTAGTTTACTGAGAGTATGACCTAACTTATGGTGAATTTCTGCTGTATTAATACCTAGTTCAATAGCTTGCCGATAACTGACAATAGCATCATCAAATTTTTGTTGCTGCACCAAAGCTAAAGCCAAACTATGGTAAACTTTTGGTAACTTGGGGTTAAGCTCCAGAGCGCGACGATAATTTACAATAGCCTTATCCCACTGTTTTGGTGTGGCATAAGCTTCCCCTAAATAACTATAAACCTCAGCTAAATTGGGATTAAGTTTAATGGCACGTTCCAAAGAAGCGATCGCCTCATCCCACTGTTTAATATTACTCAAAGCTTTGCCCAAGTCTCCATAAGCTTCAGCTAAGTTAGGATTAAGTTCTATTGCTTGGCGCAAAACTGCTACTGCCCAGTCATTCTGCTTTAACTGAATCAACGCATGACCTAAGTGATGATAAACATCTGGGGAGTTGGGCTGAAGTTCAGAAGCTTTGCGGTAAGCTACAACTGCTTCTTCCCATTGTTGGAGTTGAGAGAGAGCGTATCCTAAATAATGATAAACATCTGGCGAATTGGGCTGAAGTTCTGTAACTTTGCGGTAAGCTGTAACTGCTTCTTCCCACTTTTGCTGTTGAGCCAGAGCATATCCTAAATGGTGATAAACATCTGGGGAGTTAGGCTGAAGTTCGATTGCTTTTCTATAAGCTGAGATAGCTTCATCCCATTTTTTTTGCTGGGTTAGAAGATATCCAAACTGGTGATAGACTACTGCTGTAGGGGTAGTGTTTTTCTGCCCGCCCAACAAATCAATTGCTTTCTGATATGCAGCAATAGCTTCATCCCACCGATGCAATTTTGCCAAGGCTTCCCCACAATAATGATAAACTGTAGCAAAATTAGGAATTATTTGGCAAGCCTTTAAGTAAATTTTGGCAGCTTGATGGAAGTCTCCCAATTTTGTCAAAGCCGTTCCTAATTTTTGGTATCCTTCCCAGAAACCAGGGTCAATTTCAATTGCTTTTCGATAACAGATTATCCCTTCCTCAATCTGACCTTGTTTTTCTAAAGCTACTCCTAAATTTTGATGAGCAATGCTAGAGTCAGGTTCTAGAGAAATAGCTTTTTGGAAATGAGCGATCGCTTCATAAAGTAACCCTTTTTGGACTAAAGCTGCTCCTAAACTAATGTAGAATTCTGAGAAATTAGGATTAATCTTAATGGCTTGGGAATAAGAAGCGATGGCTTGTTCCAGATTACCTTGATTAACTAGGACTTTTCCCAAATTATGATGAGACAATGCAGAAGTAGGCTTTAGTTCTATCGCTTTTTGATAGACTGTAGCTGCTTCTCCCCATTTACCTATTTGAACTAGAACATCCCCTAGACTTTGGTAATACAAGGCCAAGTTGGGGTTAAGTTCGATGGCTTTTTGATAGAGAGTAACAGCTTTTTCTAGTTGGCCTGCGGCAAAAGCTTGTTGGCCTTGTTGGAAATATTGAGTTGGAGTTTTTTCCTTCATCAGTTATTAGTTATTTTTAAAGAGTGTTTGTTCAAGGAATATTAAATTAAGTGTTTAGGGTGGGTTAAGAATCACGCAACATGAAAAGGCTACAATATTTATGGCGAGAAACCAAACTCTTGAAAGTCCGCTGTCACCCACCTAACATACAGAAGATAAATAACTATAGCTTCATTCTGTTGATTTTTGTCTTCTAAAATTTTCCCCAATACATAGTAATTATTAGGATGATTGGGATTTAATTCTATAGCCTTACGGTAAGCATTAATCGCTGCATCCCAATGTTTTAATTTCATCAAACATTAGGATGATTGGGATTTAATTCTATAGCCTTACGGTAAGCATTAATCGCTGCATCCCAATGTTTTAATTTCATCAAACTCAGACCTAATTTTGGGTAAGACCAAATAGAATTATGGTTGATTTCTATAGCTTGTTGAAAAGCCTTGAATACTTCAGTAAATTCACCTTTTTCTATTAAAGCTTTCCCTAGTTTTTGGTAACCTCTCCATTTATTTGGTTGGAGTTTTACAGCTTTTTGATAATAGCTTATTGCTTCATCCAAATTACCCTGAATTATCAAAGCATCTCCTAATAAATGATAAGCTTTAAATAAATTAGGATTTAACTCAATTGCTCGCCTATAACAAGCGATCGCTTCAGTCAACTTCTGATGCTGAAAAAGACTCTTACCCAGACTTAAACATTCTGATGCTGTTGCGGACTGTGGCTCTATAATTAATACTTGATAAGAACATTGTGCTGCTAACTCTGGCTTACCTAGCAACTCCCAAATTTTTGCTAAGTTTCGGTAAAATCCAGCAATATTTGGTTTGAGGGTGATAGCTTTTTGATAAGAGGCTATAGCTAGCTGCCACTGCTTTTGCATACCATATAGACTACTCATATTAGCATGGACTTCTGCCCAATCAGGTTGAGCAGCAAGGGTTTTTTTGTACCAACCCATAGCTTCTTATACTTGGCCCATAGCCAGACTAATGTTTCCATGAACTACCCCGCCGTGTAGACGGACGGGGTTTCTAAGTCCCCGTCAACAAAGT
>NZ_RCBY01000075.1 GCF_003838195.1 Okeania hirsuta | reverse complement strand
GAAGCAGTTAAACCGACACCAGACATGGTTTGACCTACCCCCGAAGCAGTTAAACCTACTCCTGAAGTTGTTAAACCTACACCAGACATATTGATGCCCACACCAGACATAGTTTGACCTACCCCCGAAGCAGTTAAACTCACACCAGACATAGTTTGACCTACCCCCGAAGCAGTTAAACCCACACCAGACATAGTTTGACCTACCCCCGAAGCAGTTAAACCTACACCAGACATGGTTTGACCTACCCCCGAAGCAGTTAAACCTACACCAGACATGGTTTGAGTAGCTCCAGAGATATTGCCACCAGATGACCACATCCCTACACCTGATGCCATAGTATAGGAACTGACTCCTTCTTCAATCATTTGGCCTGAACCAGGAACCATTTGAATAGAGCCAAACATAGAACCAGCAATCCTTTGATTCTCGACTTCAGCTATGCCGAACATCTCTTCATAAATATCATCGGGACGATCGTGAAAAGTAATTTTGCGACTAGCAGGAACCAGTTCCATAAAGGTTTTCCCACGTAAATCTTCATCCCAACTTACTGTAATGAATTGGTCATCAATCCAATCTGAGGGATAAACTGGTGGAATATGCACTCGCTCAGAACTAGCTAAAACTAACCACCGACCATCAGCACATCGATACCCTATTTCCACAACATAGTCGCGATCGCTTACTGGAATTGGTATGTACCATTCACGAGCTAATTCATCACAAGGATATTCCTGAATGCTGTGGGGACTTTGGTAGCTTAATTTGATGTCAGTTACATCATAGATACGCAGCGCTAACTGCTGTCCCCCCTGACGACGTAACTTTTCTTTCTGTCCATTAGGAATATCCCAATAGGCGTAGGCCCACTCTGGATCTCGTGGCATTAAAACTATTCGGCTTTTAGTATACCCATTGGGTAAATCTGTTAAACCTTCATCAATGGATGAAAGAAAATCATCATTTTTGTTTTCTTGCCCTAACTCAAATTTTTTTGCTTCCACCTCTTCTTGTGTTTCTAATGCTGAAGGTGGAGCGGATGAGGTATGGCTAATACCTTGAGCTTCCATCACTGATGCCAGTAGTTGTGCTTTACGCATTCTGCTGTAACGAGATATACCTAGCTCACTAGCGACTTTGCGTAGTTGTCTCAAAGTCATCTCTTCTAAGGGTGGACGTTCTTGAACCATTCTGTATGTTCTCCTTTTTTTTGACAGTGTTTAGTATTTCATTTCCCAAAACTTAACAGGAAATTACATCTAATTTTCTTGTTTTTTTGAAGGACTCTTTTTCCCGATCCAACAAATACTTGAAGGCTCTTAAGAGTTTCGAGATATATAGAAACGATCAGAACAGCATTTTTTTGGGATCACCGGGATCGCCTTTAAATGTATATCTTGCAGAATATTTTAGATTTGGTCAAGAGTGCTTACTTAAAGATTATGAGTATACATACGGGTTTATAGGCAATTCTGGAGTTCTAATGTTACGGTTTCTTAACATTACTGATGTTATAATAAATCATAATATTATCAATTAATAAATATATCTTATAATTATACTAAAAATTACTAATAAATATTCTGATTAAAAGTGGCAGAAGTTTGAAGCAATCCATAGATTTAATGTAGGCGTTGCATAAATGTGCTTGGGATTTTATATGATGTCCGGTTGAACAGTTATAAATAAATAACGACGGAGGAGTCAGTCCTCAGTCCTCAGTTCTCAGTCCTCAGGAGGGAAGACAGAAGAAGGAAGAAGAACAACAGGAGAAGAAGGAGAAAGTTTTTTATCACTAATTATCCGCACATGATATTAATAGTTTTGTGGAAGTGGAATGGGTATCTTGCCCGTTCCCGTTCCTGATATTTACAAAAGCAGAGTGTGGGGAGAGTGGGAAATTTGGGAGGAATAATTGTATCTGTATCTGTTCTGTGCTTGTCTGTCTTTTGTGTTAAATTTTTGGCGTTGCTGAGTGGTAATGATTTTTAGATTAAGTATCAACGCAAAACATAAGTTTTTCAATTTTACCTTCAGCTAATAGACATCTCCAAGAATAAAAAATCAATATCTATATCCCAAAGAAATTATCAATTTTTTACCCCTACAGCAAAGCTGCCTACTGCCTACTCCTTATGCGTGGTGGAGATGTCTAATTATCATTACATTTAAGCAACGCCAAATTTTTGGTAACTCCAGCTCAAAAGTAGGCACTTTTTTTCGCTCAAAAAAGGCTAAAACTTTTATATTTCAGTACTTTGATATTAGATCGGTAATCCCTAATTATTAATTATTATTTATTAATTGTTGAACCGTTCCTGATATGGCAATGAGCGCTCAGGTATTTACAATGTTCAGCTCACAGTACAGCCTGGAAAAGGTTTACAAAAAATAATGTGTAAATATGCCAGCGCACATTGCTATATTTTCACTCCTTGGCAGGATACCCACCCCACTTATATTTCCATTCGTCCCTCAGCAATGCCGATGTAATGTAAATAGGGTTTGCAGCAAAAAGTATGAGTAGTAGGGGTAGGAGACAGCTATACTGGAGACAGCTATACTGGAGGAACAGGGAATGAGCGAGGAAATGCCGATGTAATGTAAATAGGGTTTGCAGCAAAAAGTATGAGTAGTAGGGGTAGGAGACAGCTATACTGGAGACAGCTATACTGGAGGAACAGGGAATGAGCGAGGAGGTAGGAGTAAGAATTTTCCCAAGCAAGATTGTTCTGCCATAATCATCCCAAAATACTAGCTTTATGCAGTTGGTATCCACCGAAAAGCTGGTACTTTTTTAGAACAAAAAATGCTAAAAACAATATCAGTTAATGCTTTAATATTTAATCAGCAAGCCCTAAATATTTAGCTGTCAGCTATCAGCTTATTGCCTTGTAGGAGGTAAAGCTGTTCCCTAATTAATGCCGATGTAATGTAGGTATTTAGATGTCAGTTATCAGCTTATTGCCTTGTCAAGAAAGAATAGCTCAGTTGTGCTATGGATATGGAATAATATTTATAGAAACACTAAGAGAGTTATACAAGTATGGCTTCATTTTTAGATGGTGACTGTCTATCTAATTATGCTGAAAAACCCAATGATTGGAAACCATCAGGAAAAAGAATAAAGCGTCGTTTGTATAGGAGTGGTAATAATTGTTTTGTGAATGCAGACTGTAATAGACATCTCCAAAAATACTCAAACGCCTATCTTAACTATCTTTAGTGGAGCGATAGCGTAGGCTTAACCGGAGGCGACCGCTACTCATTAAAATAGTTAACTTGTACGGTTTTATGGTTATCAGAAATACTTTGTGTTACTAATCTAAATAATTGCACTTTGATTTCTTATTTTTATCTCAATTTTTTATGATTTTTACTAATATAAATTAACCTATTATTAATCGGATAATACCACATATTTTCAAGATTACTTTTTGATAATTATTATCTTTTAATCTCAATCTTTCTCTAGGAACTCCAAATATTTTAATTAATCTTATTACATGGTCTACAAATCTTCTATTTTTGGCTTTTTATTGATTTTCTTCTTTGATTTATGGTGACATTTCTTTTTTTATTGGCTTCTTTTTTGGTGTAGTTGTTCTCTCTACTCCTTCATCAGCTTTATCTCCTTGATATTTTTGTTTTTTATCAAAATTATGCTGTTGTTCTCTTAATATATTTACATCACTTACCGAATCATTAATAATTAATAATTAAATAATTCGCGCCTTGAAGCCGACTCTTTTAAGGGGGAAAAAAAGACAATCTTCCTTATATTCAATTCCGTAACGGTTTTAACCCAGATTCCGCACTTCAAAATGTAGTACAAAAATACCGTAAGAAAGCGATGTAGCTGCCGCACTTGCTCCGCCAACGCAATTAATTAAGTATTAATACTGGCATCACCAGAAAATTGAAAAATATTTTTAGTAAAAATACTGAGGTACATCAAGAACAATGCATGAGAGTTTTTATGTAAAAATTACTCCGAAAGTTGGAAAAGGTAAAAACAAGAAAAATGGAGCGTGGAAATCAAAAATTTAGACCACTTGGGGCTAGTAGCTGGAATAATTGATGAAATAGGAATAGTTGATAAAATTAATGAATTAATAGAAGAGAAAAAGACGGAGAAAATCAGTGCATCTTAATGTAGTAAAAGCCATGATTTTAAATGGTATGGGATTAGTATCGTCCCCCCTATATATATTCAAGGATTTCTTTGAAGGAAAGGCGGTGGAACATTTACGCTGGAATTGAAGTAAAAGTAGAGTATTTGAATGACGACAAATTATTGTTGAGTTTTAGACAAAATCCATGAGATTGGGTTAAATCAAATATTTGTTTTTATCGTACTAGAAATTATTAAAAAATATCAATTAAATCTAGAAACAGTTCACTTAGACTCAAGCAGTTTTCATCATCGGGTCGAATATAACAATTCAGGAGAACATCAAACCATAAAAATTACTTATGGGTATTCACTCTTACCATCGGCCAGATTTAAAACAATTTCTGATGGAATTAATCTGTACGAATGATGGAGATGTGCCTTTATGGATGAATATTTGTGACGGCAATGAATCAGATCAAAAGCAATTTGGTGGGGCGATGATAGAGCTTAAAAAACAACTGCAATTTGACAGCTTAATGGTAGCATATAGCTCCTTTTACACCCAAGAAAATCTACAAATAGTCAATAAATTGAAGTGGTCTCCTCGAGTACCATTAACAGTAAAAGCAGCTACTGTTTTAGTTAAGTCTGTGGAAAGCAACGATTTAATTATGAGTAAAATACCGGGATATAATTATGTTGAAATAAAAAAAAATTATGCAGCAGTAGAACAAAGATGGTTATTAGTTGAAAGTCAAAAAAGAAGAGAGTCAGATTTAAAAAATCTAGAGAAAAGAATTCACCCATGATGGGGAAGCTTCTCAAAAAAAACTCCGAGAATTAAAATCTCAGGAATTTGGCTGTGTTGCGGATGCAAAAAAAGCAGCCTAACGCCTTTTAAAGGTGTCTAAATACCATGAACTTACCGACTTGAAAATCATCAAGGTTAACAAGTCTAAAACTCCTAATTCCCAGGACTATAAAGGTAAGCATTTCCTGCGGAATGCTGCGCAAACAGCAGTCAGCTATCAACTATCAGCTTGATTACTTTTAAAGCATAAAAAAGCAATTTTATCAAAGCTTCAGAGTACGAATATGTGGTGGAGAATGTAGTAGAAATTAAATGAATGCTTGCTTTATTCATTAGACATCTCCAATAATCAAAAATCCAATTAATCGAATCACAGCAATTATCAATTCTTTCCCCCTCCATACCTACTCCCTATGAATGGAGGAGATATCTATTAAAAAGCTGATAGCTGACCGCTAATAGCTGTTTGCGCAGCAGTCCGCAGGAAATGCTTACCTATAAAGTAGAAGCTACAGTAGCTATTTGTGCAGAAAAAGTAAGTCTTGAAAAACGAAGTGCCGGAGGATTTATTTTGGCAACTAATGTTTTAAATTACGAAGAATTAACTGGGGAAGAAATGCTTTCTAAATACAAAGATCAGCAGTCAGTATAACGGGGTTTTCGTTTCCTATGCATACCCGATGTTTTTAACTGATAGTGTCTTTCTTAAATCTCCAAAACCCATTGAAGCTTTGGGATTAATTTGGAGAGTGTGTTTATTAGTTTATACCTTGGGACAAAGAGAACTTCGCCAAACTTTAAAAAGGATGAAAACTGGAGTTAAAAATCAGTTAGGTCGCCTCACAGATAGACCAACTCTACGATGGATATTTCAGTGTTTTCAATCGGTTCACGTCTTCTATCTTCAGGAGGTTAAACAAATATCTAATTTAACTAATGAACGATTACATTTACTTAAGTTTTTTCCCCAATCTTGTCAGGATTATTATCTCCTTATTTAAGGGCAAATTTAGTTTTTCTCGCACTTTAAAATTTTTAATAGATAGGTCTTTTTTTCCAAGAGTCAAATTTTACATAAAATTTTGGCTTCGAGGGATTTTTATTAGCTATTTGCCAACTGTTTTTTCTAATGTATCCTAATCGCGCCAATTTTTCTTGACTTTCAGTATTAATACTTAATTAATTGCGTTGGCGGAGGATGGTGATGGCAGCTACATCGCTTTCTTACGGTATTTTTGTACTACATTTTGAAGTGCGCAATGTGGGTTTTAACCTTCTTGTAATTATCAATTATCCATTATCAATTATCCATTAATGAATAGACCTTTTTCTCCTACTATTACATCTACTATTTCTTTTCCTTTTGGTGTGGTGATTATTTGATTTTTAAAAGTATGATTTTTCTTTTTCCCTGAGTAATATTTTTCTTGTTTTTTATATTCATTTGGTCTTTCTCTACCATGTTGCTGTACTGTCTACAATTAATTATAATTCTGTTAATATTTCCTAGACCCATTCCAATACCTAAAACTTTTTTTTGACTTGCTCTAATCAACTTGCTGGCAGTAATTCTCTGAGGATATCTATCCAGTCATAAAAAATATTATTAGCACGCTTATTCACTTATCTTAAAGTTTATTCCTAGTGTTTGAAAAGTTGGTACATGATGTAAATAAAATCACGTTAAAATGATTTATTCTTCCCTGGTAATGGTCTTTTTTCTGACTCCTACTGCTTTAATTAATCTTTTTTCTGTTTTGGCGATCGCGTAGCATCCCGTAGGGAATCACCTCTTTTTTTTCTGATTCTATTATTTGGGCATTTTCTATTAATTTCATTAGCTGTTCTGCTGTAATACCAATAATTCTTTTTGTTTATGAGTGGATGATTATAAATATATTCGAGCATTTGGATTCATTTTAGTGAACCCATACATAAATGGTTTTGATGATTTTACCTTATTTTCTATTTTGGAAATGTCTAATGGGGCTACAAATATCATCACCAAATGTAAGTAGAAAGCTAAGTTTAGATTTAAGCCAACTGTGTAGAGGCATCGCGGAAATTCTCCCCAAAGAATATATCTTTGGTCAGAGCTCGAATAGACGGAGCAACACGGATTTATCCTTTGCGTAGTATCTACTTAGAATCTCCGTGACTTGAGTCCGGGGAGTAGTTAAGACTTAAAAGTTATTGGAGTACATTCCAATTACGAATTTTCCATTTTCCATCTTGACGAACCAAGTCGTAACGAACAAGCAAGTTATCATTCTGAGAATTGCTTAATCTGTCATTATCATAAAACTCTACCTTTTCTCTCACTTGAGCATCCACTTGAGCTTGATTGGCATTTGTGTTACTCATATTTAAACTTTTTATGTCTAAACTATGCTCATACTTTCGATAAGAGTTCTCTCGCTTGAGAGCATTAGCTGTAGGTAACCAACGTTCCAGTGCTGGATCTACGAGAATATTTTGTAATTGCTCAGTTTGATGATTAGGACCTAGAGCTGTAGCCTTAGTATCTAACCAACTTTGAATAGCTATGCGTGCGATTTCTTCTGTAATTGGACCTGATGCTGTGAGACTGTCCTGATTAATTTCTGGAATTTCCAATGGAGGTCTATCCAATTGTACCATGGGTTTTTCCCTACCTAAACCCAAAGCATTTGCTAACCAACTAATAGTTTTAATTGCCACAAACCCAATCAATCCTATTGCTAATAATCCCAAAACTGCTATTAATATTAAACGACCAATCTTAACAGGTTCTCTTCTGGTTGATGTTCTCCGTGGACTTTGCTCAAGCATCGATTGGGGTAATTCTTTACTACCCACTGACATATTTTCATTTAACTGAGGTAAACTACTTCTACTCTTTTCTCTAACTCTCTCTGAATAGCGACTATAGCTCAAGGAATTTCCTTGTTTTTGTATATCTATAGAAGATGATTTATATGTTTCTTGAGGTGACTGATAAGAACTAGCTTCTAGTTGATTCGAAGTTCCTGTGCTAGTTGAGGCCATAGTGGCAGTAGCAGCGTTACCCACACTAGAGATACGTTTTTTTTCCAAATCTAAGGCTGAAGATTGGTCTGTTTCTTTTTGATAGAATGTCTCTTCTGTATCATGACCACGACGGGGTTGAACAACTACCCATTGATTAGTTGCTTCTGCTTCGGCAGGCAAAGCTTCTAGATAAGCTTGAACGTGCTGATCGGCAAAATAGTCTTTCAAAGAAGCTGACTTGTCAGATAAGTCGCGGAAATGTGGAAAGACTTCCTCCGTCAACCAATGTTCAGCATAGAGACACAAACCTGGTAGTAAATCTGGAGATTCTTGAGAATTTTCTTTAATAAAGGATAAAGGTTCGTGTTCCTGGCTTAGTTCTAACGATCTATTAGCCTCTTCAGTTTGTCCTAAAAGTAATGAACATACAGCTTTCTCTAAATTGACATCTTGACTTCTACCCAATTGCATCAGCATAAACTTAGCCTTACGAATTAAGGCTGGTTGTTTTTGGGCAAACCCTTGAGCTAAAAAAGTATAAACTGCCAAATATGTACCAACGGCAGAAGGACGATGAGCTTCAGACTCAAATAATTTCTTTTGTTCTGCCATGCTTAAATAGTGACGTAGCTGCTGAACAAACTTCAGAAAATCTTCAACCCCTAATCCAGATTGATCATTACCTTGACCA
The DNA here is from genome assembly GCF_003838195.1 of Okeania hirsuta. Classification (GTDB taxonomy): domain Bacteria; phylum Cyanobacteriota; class Cyanobacteriia; order Cyanobacteriales; family Microcoleaceae; genus Okeania; species Okeania hirsuta. Next base: position 21,886 of record NZ_RCBY01000075.1, on the reverse strand, counting down.
TCAATTCCTCCTCTTTCATTCAACATATCTTGAAGAATTTCTAACCCACGGCGACGGTCTAATGCTTTTTCTTCTGGTAGTTCGACTAATTCCATTATTCTATAAGGACGTAGCTTATAGAGGTCAGCTTGTATCTCTCCTCTAATTTGGACAAATAGGTTTTCTCTTAGCAATAATCCCTGCCCTGCTTCTAAAGCTGTTGCCGCACTTTCATATTGTCCTTGTTGCCATTGCTCTCTACCTAATTCTAAATTTGCTAAAGCAACCGTTAGGGCAATATCTGGTAGAACTAATACTGGATCTCCAAAACGCCCATCTTTGACAGCAATACTATTATTGATTAGGTAGGGACGAGTCAGCTTTAAGATCAACTCATATTCTCCTAATTCCTGTAAAATTAAGAGAGCACCCACAAACTGTCTATCTTCTATTTCTATACTGGGAGTGTTAGGGTCAAACTCATGGGTAACTGGAGTTTCGCTACCGTGAGAGCTGATACCTCTTGTTAAACGCCTAGAAGCTACTTTTGGAAGGATTTCTTCTGTTTGTTGAAGTTTTGTTTCTTTTTCTTCTTCTTGTTGTACTTTTTCAAGATTTATCTCAGAACTTGGACTTACTTGTTCTAATTCCGGACCGTAGGTTTTACTCAGAAAACTGCCATCGTACGTTTGCCGTTGTTCTAGGTCAGACAGAATAGCATAAGCTTCGTCTACAAGTTGTTTGCGGGCAACTATTGTCGCCTCCGAATACTCTCTTCTCGGAAACTGCTGAGTGCGATCACGATGTGCCTGTCGTAACTGTTCGACAGTAGCCTGAATTGGTAAACCCAAAATTCGGTAATAATCTAATGGAATCCGCACAGTGCACTTCCTCAAAGGCGAGTTAATATAATTTACTATAATTAGCTTATTATGTTAGCCGATAATATCCGATATTGCTAACTAAATTTAGAAAGATTTTTGTCACTTTACCAATGTTTTCGACCACCTCTTAGCTAAAGCACGAGGAATAGTTGGAACAATAACCATTTTGAAAATATTCAAACAGAAATATTCACAATTCCCGATCATCTTTATCTGTAATACAGAAAAACTATATAATTATGTAGGTTCAAAAACTTAGACCCCAGAGCCACAATCTCACATAAGTTTTGATTGTAATGTTTAAGTGCGCCCCGTAGTTTGGATTCGGCTAGAATACATGAGTTTTTTATAGTATCTTCACTACTTCATTTTTAATTCTAGCATCTTAATTACTTAAGGAGCCAAATCCTACCCCTATATTTAGGTTTTATCAATTCTTAATCATATCATATAGCGCTATTGTTAAGACAAACATATTATTTTTTATCTCTTCTCTAAAACAAAGGGTATTTCAAACTTTATGGCACTTTATCGGTAAAAAGCTAGTTATATTTGTTTGCTGTAATACGCAATTCTCCTATAGACTACTAAATATAAATTCATTGGAGCCTTTTACTAAACCTTTAACTTGTAATATAAGATTTATTACTAATAATACTAACTTAGGATAGATAAAATGATCCAAGAACGTACATTACCTACTTTTGATACCAATAGTATAAAAATTTCTCAAGAAGAAGGATTAATACTATACGAAGATATGGTTTTAGGGCGCTTGTTTGAAGATAAGTGTGCTGAAATGTATTATCGAGGTAAAATGTTTGGCTTTGTTCATCTTTATAATGGACAAGAAGCAGTTTCTTCTGGTGTGATTAAAGCTATGCGCCAAGATGAAGATTTTGTTTGCAGTACTTATAGAGACCATGTTCATGCCTTAAGCGCTGGTGTACCAGCACGGGAAGTTATGGCTGAATTATTTGGTAAAGCTACAGGTTGTTCTAAAGGTCGTGGTGGGTCGATGCATATGTTCTCGGCTGAACATAATTTATTGGGAGGTTATGCTTTTGTTGCTGAAGGTATTCCTGTAGCAACTGGGGCTGCTTTTCAGAGTAAATATCGTCGGGAAAGCATGGGGAATGAAGCTGCAGACCAAGTGACAGCCTGTTTCTTTGGAGATGGAGCTTGTAATAACGGCCAATTTTTTGAATGCCTTAATATGGCCACGTTGTGGAAACTACCAATTATTTATGTAGTGGAGAATAATAAGTGGGCAATTGGTATGGCTCACGAACGGGCTACTTCTGAACCTGAGATTTATAAGAAAGCTCATGCCTTTGGTATGGTAGGTGTGGAGGTTGATGGTATGGATGTATTGGCAGTACATTCTGCTGCTCAAGAGGCTGTTGCGAGAGCTCGTGCTGGTGAAGGACCTACTTTAATTGAGGCTTTAACTTATCGATTCCGAGGACATTCTTTGGCTGACCCTGATGAATTAAGGGATAAGGAAGAAAAAGAATATTGGTTTTCTCGTGACCCTATCAAACAATTTACAGCTTATCTGACAGAAAATAATTTGGCGGATGTTGCAGAGTTGGAAGCAATCGATCAAAAGATTGAAAAATTGATTGCTGAAGCAGTTGAGTTTGCTACAGGTAGTCCAGAACCAGGAGCAGATGAACTCTATCGCTACATTTTTGCTGAAGATTAATTCACTAAATTATTGACTTAGTTTATCCTCAGCTATACTGTCAAATTTTAGTTGTCGGGTTTCTCATGTGTTTTGCCAAAAAGACTTTATTTATATGTGGAAACCCGAAATATTTAGATTGATAAAAGGGTTTTTTATTGGTGATTTAAAATTAAATTAATAGAAATTCTATAGTGGTAAACAAGTAGTTATTTTGACATTTTATCTCTTGAGATTAAAAGGGTTAGATAGACTAATATTAATGCTTCTATAGGAATACTTGATCATCATTTAGCTTGTTCATAATTCAGAAGTCAATAACAAAAGTAATTTTGAATAAAAATTTTTTTAGCGTTAGATTTATATCTTGTCATCATTTTTTTTATTAATAAGCAGCCATTAAATAAATCAGAGGTGTATGCAGAAATGATATGAAACTGATTTCTGTAAAAACAACCGGATATTTTTTTTAGGGATAGTAAATATAGTAAAGGTTAATAGAGAGGTAATAGTAGATTAATTTATTTTATATGTAACTTAGTAAGTAGTCATAGAAAATTAATTGTATATTTAATGACCGGGTTAAATAAGTAGACAAAATCATTTTTATATTTTTATATCTATTGCTCAAGTATACAATTATATTTTTCTTCCCTACTTCCTACTCTCTACTCCCTACTAACAAATATTAAATAAATTTGGCACAAGTACTTATGATAATTATTTGATAAAAATTAACTAATTGAAAGTTGAACGTTGCATTTTCATCACCCTATTTACCCCAAGGTAGTTAGAGCTTAATTTGTGTTTTCTGCCTTAAATATAAAATTTAATCCCTCGCAGATATTGTAAGTATTTAACCTTTTTCTTATATTTTTCCATAGGCGTTGCTGAATCAAGCTATGAAAATTAAATTGGGCAAAGTCTAAAATCCTTTTGAGTTATTTTGAGTTAATAGTTAGGCGATTCCCGTGCGCGTTCCGTACCGAAATCGCTATTCAAGAAAGATCATAGCAAAAATCAGCAACACCCTTTTTTTATCTTTTTCTATACACTTATTTTTCCCTCTCTTGGTGTGCTACACGGTGAGTTAGTGAGGTCTTCAGGTCTCCACAAGTAGATCAACTAATGAAATTTAGGGGGTCGCACTGCTGCTCCGGTACTACTTCTTCGGTCTATGTAGGAATATTTTATGAAAATGGTATAAAAAACTTAAGTATAGGTGTGGAATCACTAACTCTAAATAACCGGACATCATTTTCGATCAGTGTTAAATTTAACATATCGCTATCTCATGTAAACATTCAGCAGTAAAAAATAAGTAATAAACCCCAGAGGTATTGTAGTAAAAATTAAAGAAAAATTATTCATCAGGAAGCTAAACCCTAATTATTCATTCTTAACAGACGAACCAATTACAAACATAAACAAATAACAATGAAAAGAACCACAGACAAAGTATTTTGGCAACAACCTTTAACCTATCTATTAATACTGGCAGGAGCTGGAGGAGCATTGTTGGGCCAACGTATTATATTCCCACAGACAACTAGCTCTTCGGAAAATTCAACACAGATCGTTCAATCATCTTCTAATAATTATGGTATTCCTAACTCAGAAAACTCTAATTGGTTACCAGTTAGAGCACCTATTTCCAATGGTAACTTTATTGTAGATGCAGTCCAAAAAGTTGGTCCGGCAGTAGTTAGGATTAATGCTTCTCGAACATTCAGTCAACGACCTAATATGTTTGGTCGAGGAATACCAGAAGATTTCTATGGTTATGAACCTCCCTCACGTTCTGGACCAGTTGAGCGAGGTACTGGCTCTGGTTTTATCATTAGCTCTGATGGTAATATCCTCACTAATGCTCATGTTGTAGAAGGTTCAACGACTGTGGAAGTTGTCCTTAAAGATGGCCGTCGCTTACAAGGTAGAGTTTTGGGCACAGACTCTATAACTGATGTAGCTGTGATTAAAATTGATGCTAATAACCTTCCTAGCGTAACTGTGGGAGATTCAAATAACCTGCAACCTGGAGAATGGGCGATCGCTATTGGCAACCCTCTAGGTCTAGATAATTCTGTAACAGTTGGTATTATTAGTGCTACGGGTCGTTCTAGTAGTGATGTGGGTGTTCCAGATAAGCGAGTAGGATTTATTCAGACAGATGCTGCGATTAATCCTGGTAATTCTGGTGGCCCTCTACTTAATCAAAATGGTGAGGTGGTTGGCATTAATACAGCTATTATTGATGGTGCTCAAGGCTTAGGATTTGCAATTCCTATTAATAATGCTCAACAAATTGCTCAACAATTAATTAAGGGGGGTAAAGCAGAACACGCTTATTTGGGTATTGCGATGCAAACTCTGACACCGGAACTTAGGCAAGAACTCAACCGAAACTTAAGTACAAATGTTCGGTTATTCAGCGACCAAGGGGTATTAATTATGCAAGTTGTGCCTGGATCTCCTGCGGATAGAAGTGGTTTACAACCAGGAGATATAATTCAAAGAATTGACAATCAAACTATTACTGAATCTGAAAATGTACAACAAATTGTTCAGAATAAAACTGTGGGTAGTTTGTTGGATTTGGAAGTTAATCGTAATGGTCAGAACTTAAGTTTTCAGTTGCGTACTGGTAACTTACCATCTCGATTAAGAGGATAGTTTAGAGGTTATTTGGGCTTTGTTGCGGGGTAGTGGTACATTTTAATAGACATCTCCAGAAACTAAATTTTAGTCTAGTAATTGCAAAGGTTTGAGATTGATTTTCCTAGATGTCTAATGTTAGTAGTCCATTGTAATTATTTTTGTAATAGGGCAAGGCAGTGGGAGCATTTTGCTCCCGTTCTAGGAATTGCTAGTTCTCATCCATCTACTAAGTAAAACATGGTAAATTTTGGGCGCTATGTATCAAATTGTAAATTAGCTCAAAAGTTTATATTCAATGGCTTTAGGGGTTTTTGGATTAAGTATGCAATGTCTTTTTTTTAGCTTGCTCTACTTAATTATTTGGTAATCTTTACTCACCCAAAAGAAAATTGACACCAGAAATATTTTTGTGAAATGAAAGGAACAAACTTTTGGTAAAGGAGATTTTTGGGGTTTAGCTGCCCCAGAAGCAGCTAATAATGCAGCGGCAGGGGGAGCTTTTGTCCCCATACTGACTTTAGGAATTCCAGGTAGTGGTACTACTGCTATTTTACTGGGTGCATTATTACTCTATAGTATTCAGCTCAGCCTAATGTTATTTACCCAACAGCCGGAAATTGCTGGAGGACTAATTGCTTCAATGTATATAGGGAACTTAATGTTGTTGTTCCTAAATCTTTCTTTGGTAGGTTTGTTTGCTCGTATTTTGCTCTTGCCTAATTGGCTGCTATTCCAGGTACTAGGAGTAATGGCATTTATTGAGGTTTTCTCTATCCACGGTAGTATTCTGTCTATTTTGTTAATGTTAGCCATCGGAGTCTTTGGTTATTTCTTGCGCAAATTACAATATTCTTTGACACCTTTTCTCTTAAGTTTTGTCCTAGGTGAATTAATGGAATAAAATTTGCGTTGGGCACTTGCTATTAGCGGTCGCTAATACCAGTTTGAAAAAAGAATGCTATAAAAAGTGCATCTCGATCATATCTGTTTAAAAACAGCTTCTCCAGTTCATTTTAGATGGTTATATCTATCGTTTTTCCTTTTTTTTCAATATTTATTTCTTCTTCATTCTTGCTTCTTCCTTCTTTCTTACTTCTACTATTTGTAACAAACGTTGATCAAATTGGTATAAATCGGAATTCTGTTTCAGAATCAAATTTCTCAAAGTCTTTGGATACTTACTTTTAGTATGGTAATACTATTGCCAATTGTGAGACTTCTTCTGAAGCGAAGGAAATTATTTTCGGAGACTTTTAAGTAATTAGAGTGATTGCTCAAACAGTAATCATTCAGGTATTAGCTGGTCAGCTTTTCCTGCGGAATACTACACAAAAAGCTTTTCGGTTGGTAAAAAAGCACCAAGTAATTAATAAGGAAGATTAGCTAATTTGCTTTGAAAGTAACTTTTAATTTTTGCTCAATTTTTCAACTCTGATTCTTCCTTCAAAGATAATTTTTTGGTAGTCCTACATAGTAATGGTAAATGTGGATGAACGACGCCTAGCAAGGGAGCAAGATGCTTCCATTTCCCTTCCCATTGACCAAAATAATTACAATAGATCATCATGACAATGCACCATTACCAACTTTTTAATACCTGACGGCTGAATACTTACCTCAAACAGAAAAAGTTGCCCTTGAATTTATTTAGGATTTAAACCCTATAGAAGCTTATATAATAAACATAGACTTGAATAAATTTTCAAACTATAACCTCTTAGATAAGTAGTTTGAAAATTTATTTAGGATTTAAACCCTATAGAAGCTTATATAATAAACATAGACTTGAATAAATTTTCAAACTATAACCTCTTAGATAAGTAGTTTGAAATACTCACAAATCTGTAAGTTGTGACAAAGTAGGGAGTAGAGGAATCAATAAAAAATATTTATTCCCTTTTTTTTGATGAAAATTAGTAGAGGAAAAAATTATGGAAGTATTACAAGTAGCTCAGTTAGGCAATGAAATATTGCGATGTCAAGCTCAACCTATTAATAATATTTGGGATAAAAATTTACAGCAAATAATTGATAATTTAATTGCCACAGTAATCGAAACAAATGGTGTGGGAATTGCTGCTCCACAAGTTTCAATTAGCGATCGCTTATTCATTGTTGCATCTCGACCCAATCTCAGATATCCAAATGCACCCAAAATGGAGCCAACAGCTATGATTAATCCTAGATTAATATCTCATTCAGAAGATAGAGTCAAGGGGTGGGAAGGTTGTTTAAGTGTGCCAGGAATTAGAGGTTTAGTACCAAGATATAGAGTAATAAACGTAGAATATACTAATCGAGAGGGAAAACTTCAAAGACAAGAATTAACAGATTTTGTTGCTAGAATTTTTCAGCATGAATACGATCATCTAGAAGGTCTAGTATTTTTAGATCGTGTGGAAAGTACCACAGATTTAATGACAGAAGATGAATATCAGAAACAAATTATTCAATCAAGGAATTAGGAGGTAGGAATTAAGGGGAGATTTCCGGAGTGTTCAGGAAAATATTTATCAGCGAAAAGAAGGAATACACTGTAAATACCTAATCTCTAACAAGAATGACAAAATTTATATAGCAATCAGGAATCATATGTGAGAATTTGACTATTCCTTAAAATTCTAGTGTGTAGCGCTTTTTATTTTGATCGGATACAGTTTTTTTTCTTTCCTATTTCCTGTTTTCTGTTCCCTAAAAATCTATAATTTCTCACAATTACTGATTAGATAAAAAATTAGCTTGTTTTAAGGAGTAGGGATTAGTAATTCGGTTTCGCTGGGAATAGAAAAGTAAGCATTTCCTACGGAATGCTGCGCAAACAGCTATTAGCTGTCAGTTCGAGCGCAATAAAACTCTCACCTGAATCCTTACTAAATAAATATAGACTTTAACCTCAAAGGAACCTGCTTTTGTAAGATTTAATTATCACCGTATTCTGGCTTAATAATACCCCTTAATATAGGGTTTAATAAAGCTCAGAAGCAATAGCTGATAGCTGAATGCTGACGACTGAATACTTACATAGAAAAGAAGAAAAACAACTGTACCTTAGTAACTTGAGAAATGCTATAAAATAAGATAGCTATCTATATTATATTTGCAAATCAATTATCATTAGTTCAATAAATAATCCAAATTTTCCTTGATGGTCAAACCAATTTTTCCGCTTATAGTAGGCTTTTAATATAAAAAAATTAATGTAGAAATCTTTCTTGAAAATAGTATAGTTTATTTAGGATTTGCTCAAAAAATTGAGATATTTTAGTCTCAATATGATTGATCAATCTTAAGAATATGATTAAGTGAAAATTGAGGCATTTCATACTAGCAAAAACAATACAATTTTTGAAGATTAAACAGTCTAGTAATAGGTTTAAACTAAGGATAAAACTTAAGCATTCAGCCGTCAGCTATTAGCTATTGCCTTTAGTTTTAGATAAAAGGTTTATTAATTGAGTCAAAATTAAATCTTAACTACAAAAATATGCTTTAAAGTCTATATTCATTAAACCCCCTCCTTAAGGTTGGGATATTATTACTAATAGCTGACAGCTAATAGCTTAATGGTTACGATAAAACTTTTCTCTGTTCCCAATCCTAATCAGAGAAATTTTTTGGTAGATACTATTTAGGTTTTCATCTCATTACTAAATAGTAAAAGTTGGCTGGAATCAGACTTTTGTCATAATTAGACATCTTAATTAAAATTTGGTTGTAATCGTTTTCCGTAATCATAGTTGTGCTAGTTGTAGTTAAAAATAGTAAATAAATCGAGGAAATATTTATGAGTATTAATCTTAGTAAAGGTGAAAGAGTTAGTCTGTCTAAAGAAGCACCTGGAATGAAAAAAGCTGCTGCAGGTTTAGGATGGGATGTAAATGTCTCAGATACAGGTTCAGATTTTGACCTTGATGTTTCTGTGTTTATGTTAGGAGCAAGTGGCAAAATTCCTCAAGAGAAATATTTTGTTTTCTATAATAATCTTAAATCTGCTGATGGTTCAGTAGAGTCTATGGGAGATAGTCGCACAGGAAAAGGAGAGGGAGATGATGAGACTGTCACTGTAGATTTATCAAAGGTTGATTCGACAATTGAAGAAATTATTTTTGTTGTTACTATATATGAAGCAGACAAAAGAAGGCAAAACTTTGGGCAAGTGAGAAATTCTTACATCAGAATTTATGATGGGGAAACTCAAGAAGAGATAACTAAGTATGAACTAGAAGAAGATTTTTCTAGGGAAACAGCTATAGAGTTTGGGAAATTGTATAAAAAAAATGGTGAATGGAAATTTCAAGCAGTAGGAGAAGGTTATAATTCTGGCTTAGAAAATTTTGTACAGAAATATACTTAATTGATTAAGTAACAAACTGTTTAACAATTAATAATTACCTCTCCTTAACATTAAAAGGATTGATTAAAAATATTTTTTCTTTTTTTTATCCTTTATAAGGAGAGGCTTTTAAACTGAATTATTCAGTCAAAATGAATGTTGAATTAGTATTTTGGATAAGAGAGTAATTTTGATGTAATCCCAAAGATCCAATCTGTATGAGTCAAAAAATATTCCGCTCCAATATAAGTAGGTAAAATCTGCTCAAAAAATTGAGAGGCAAATCAATAAATATTTCTCTAAGTTAGCTCAAAAAATCATCAAATTAAAGACAGATACTAGGAGTCAGCAGGGAGAAGAAATAAATGATATATCTTAAGCTTCTGTCACAGAGTTTAGAGCAACTAAATTAATTTATGAATCAAGGTCAGAATATCTTTTTACTATTTTACTATTTGATAATCCTAACGGCTATAAGACACAAACTAACATAAAAAAGGTGTCTTGCTCAAGGATTTAAATTGATTTATTTTGCCTTCCTAATTTTCATGTTATTTTCTCAACTGTACATCCATAAATTATTCCGATACTGAAAAATATCAATTATCACCTTAAAAAATTTTTGAAACTGTTTAGTCATAAAAGAGGGCAATAAATGTCTGTTAAACTTAGCAAAGGTCACAGAATTAATCTTTCTAAAGATGCACCAGGTCTAGCAAAAGTAGGTATTGGTTTAGGTTGGGATGTTAATCCTACTGATACAGGTGTAGAATTTGACTTAGATGCTTCTGTATTTATGTTAGGAGATAATGGTAAAATCCCTGAAGATGAATACTTTATTTTCTACAATAATTTAAAATCACCAGATAGTGCAGTAAAGCATTGGGGAGATAATAGAACTGGCGAAGGAGAAGGAGATGATGAAACAATAGAAGTAGATTTAACTAATGTTAATTTTAGTATTCAAGAACTACTTTTTGTTGTGACTATCCATGATGCAGAAAAAAGAAGACAAAACTTTGGGCAAGTTAAAAATTCGTTTATTAGAGTTTACAATTTGGAGACTCAAGAAGAAATAACTAAGTATGAATTAGAAGAAGACTTTTCGAGAGAAACTGCAATAGAATTTGGTCGTCTCTATAAAAAAAATGATGAATGGAGATTTCAAGCTGTGGGAACAGGATATAACGCAGGTTTACAAACTTTTGTAGAGAAATATGTTTACTAATAACTATAAATAGTACTTTCAATTTTGGTTTTGCTATAGGTAAAACCCAAAACTTGGAAAATTAAAGTTTAGGGGTTGCACATTAAAGAATGATAATAGATTTTAAACTGTACATATATTTAGGAAAGAATAATCCAAAAATATCTACTTTCGGATTTCATCATTCCTGATTGTGCAATGGCAGATTTTAAGTCAGTACGCGGAAGAATGTTCTTGAAAATCAGTAATGATAAAGAAGTCTATCTAGAATTGAATAATCTAAACAATAATTGTAGTTTTTGTGTAGCAGCTTAAACAATTTGATTTAACTATATTATAGTGTTTGAGATACAATAAATCCTCAAATCCAGATAGCAAAATAAACATTAGAAAGCTGACTTTTAACGGTTCATTGCTATAACCCAAAAACCAGATTAACTAAATTGAAAAATTTTCAGACTTTATAAAGGGTACTAAATACATGACTATTAAGCTCGAAAAAGGACAAAAAATTGTACTTAATAAAAGTGAATACGATCTATCACGACTGACAATGGGTCTAGGATGGGATGTTGCTAAATCTGCAAGTGGTTTAGCTGGTTTATTTGGTAATAGATCGGATTTTGACCTTGATGGTTATGCCATTTTATTACAAGAAAATGATCAACTCAAAAATTACAAAGAAGATGTAATTTATTATGGTCATTTAGAATCTCAGGATAAGACAGTAATTCATTCAGGAGATAATCTGACTGGAGAAGGAGATGGAGATGATGAACAAATAATTTTGAAACTTAATTCTATTCCTGAAAAATACCAAAAAATCATCCTAGCGGTAAGCATTTATCAAGCGAAAGAAAGGAAGCAACAATTTGGGATGGTAGAAAATGCTTTTGTTAGAGCTGTTGATCATAAAGGAATTGAAATAGCAAAATATACTTTATCTGGTAATGGTACTTATCAGGGCAAAATATCAATGTTAATGGGAGCTATTTATCGAGATAACACAGTGTGGAAATTTACTGCTTTGGGTGATCCTTTAGATAGTGATATGAATGGTGTAGTAGGTTCATTTCTGAAATAAGTTTAGCCATATAGTAGAAGGAAGAAGGAAAAATCTTGCGTTGTCTGAGTTTTAAGCTTTTGATCTGTCCTAACCTTTGCTTCGACTGCTATGCTTACTCAATTTTAAAATAAATTATTATCAAATTAAAAAAACCAGTATTTGTTAGAAGCTAAAATACTGGTTTTTTTTCAATAGGATTTTAATATTCATCCGATTTCCGTAAATTATACTAAATCCGGTTATCAAAAATACTTTATAGGGTGTAATTATACCAAATTTAAAAAGCGCTTCGGTCCGGAATGCTCCGCAAACAGGGAGAGAGCGTTTAGCATTCAGCTTTTAAGAAGGGGATTTCAATCCCCCCTGAAATTAAACGATAAGCTAGAAGTCTGGGGTTTCAACCCAAGCTTTTAGATGTCTTTTTTCTGTGAACTATTCCCGCTGACTGCTAGTAGTTTATAACGGACAACTAGTTAATGTATTTTTGCTACATATTCTTGGAAGTAGGGAGTAGGTAAATAACGAATAAGATATCTTTACTTCATACAAATAATTGCTCAAAAAATCACTTATCCTGACTTATTACTTAATAACTGAAGTGTTCAATAACTATGACATTATTTTTAGTAATTTGCATTAAATACTCTCCCTATCTCCCCATCTGCTCTACACCCTATCTAGATAAAAGGATACTAATTTAATATTATTTATGAGACAAGGAAATAGAGGATAGAGAATAGAATAGGGGTTTGTAATATGAAATCTAAATATTTTGAATTGCATATCTGAAAATTTTCAGATATATATTTTAATTAAATAATATTGAGTGGCAAATTAATTTTGGTAAAACTGCATCAAGTTTTAGTGATGGTATTGAAAATATGTTATGTATTTGTACCAATTATAGACCTTCATATTTGACGGAAGTACGCTGTATTTTCTCTATGTTCCTAATTCCAATTTTATGCTCAAATCGAAATTAAGATGAGGTCAAAAAAAATTGTTTAATCCTTTTACTCTATTCCATATTCCTTCTCGCAAATATTTTAGATTTAATTTGACTTATATCAAGTTCAGTAGCATCAGTATTGTCGGGTAAGGAAGAAGAAAGAAAGAAAAAGGCTTAAAAGTCTGAAAAAAACTTAAATTTCCTGTAGATATTTACCCTTGGGTTTACACAAACGATAAAGTGCAGACATGATATTACTTATTTATCTATATTTTACTATAGACATCCTCTATAGGTTATAAAAAATCAAAGTATATAGAGGAAAGTTCGACTAAGTTTTAGATGTACTTTCTCAAATTAATATTTGTTCAAAGAATATTTAGAGTCCTTATATATACAAGATTTGTAAAACTTACTTAATATCAATAAAAAGTTTGAAACTCTTACCCCAGTTAAACTATTCCCTAATTCCCAGATATTTTCTGCATAACTGTGTCGAGGACTGCTATATATTTAATTAAGGTTTGCTGAAAAAGTCTTATGAGTGAGGGTAGGAAACAGGAGACAACCCACCCCCAACCCCTCCCAGGAGGGGAAGACAGGAGACAGGAGAAATGGGAATGAACGAGGAGGTAGGAGTAAGAATTTTAAGAATGATTTTTATGCCCAACTCTGGCCTAAAATACTAACTTTTTGAGCGTGAAGAACTGAAAACCAGGCACTTTTTAAAGGCCCCAAAAAGGCTAAAACCTTTATCTGTAAATACTTTTAGATTTAATCAGCAAGCCCTAATTAATCATACTTTTTAGGAGGTACAGTAAATGCCTTATTTCATCTATGCTCCAGATACTGGCAATGAAAAAGTATATGAATTACTCACAGGTGAAATTACTATTGGTAGAGAAAGAGATAATATTATTGCTATTACTCACGAAACAAGTGTTTCCCGTCATCATGCACAAATTGTAATTTCTCAAGATAGCGTTAATATTGTCGATCAAAATAGTAGTAATGGTACTTTTGTTAATGGAATTAAAATTGATAGCTGCATACTCAAAGAAGGAGATTTAATTCATTGTGGAAATGCAATTTTTAAATTTGTTACTAATTCTAGTCAAGCACAAGATATAGGTCGAACAAATATTGTTAAACAATACTCACAAGAGTCTAATCAAACTGAGTTGAACGAACTATTAGACCAGCAACAAGATGATTCATTATCAGTGCTTAAACTGAAGGAAAAAGATAGTAATCTCCAAGCAGTAGACAAATTAAAAATTTTGTTGGAAGTAAGCAAACAGCTTTCTTCTCCCACTGAACTGGAAATATTACTAGAAAAAATTCTTGAACTTCTATTTCAGATTATCAAAGTAGACCGAGTCGTCATTCTTTTAGTGAATGAAACAACTGGAGAACTTGAACAAAAAGCAGTAAAAGGAAAAGAAGGCATTACGACTGAAGGTCGATTTTATAGCAAAAATATTACTAATTTTGCTCTAGAAAAAGGGACAACTTTTTTGACCACAAATGCTTGTCTCGATCAGCGCTTCAACAATCCAGAATCAATTGTTTCTCAATCAATTCATGGAGCAGTTTGTATACCCCTCAAACCTAGAGATAAAATTATCGGAGTATTATATGCCGATAATTTATCATTATCAAATGTTTATTCTGATGAAGATGTCGAATTTATGACAGGTTTAGCTAATCAAGCAGCGATCGCTATAGAGAATACTCAACTTTATAATAAGATACAAGTAGAAGCAATTATCCGAAATAAATTAGAGCGCTTCTTTCCCATAACTGTAGCTAGAAAACTTAAAGAAACAGAAAAATTAGAAATAATTGATACAGAAGTAACTGCTTTATTTTCTGATATTAGTGGCTTTACAAAAATGTCTTCAACAATGGAGCCACGCCAAATAATATCTATGCTGAATGAATATTTTAAAATTATGGTAGAAGATATTGTTTTTAGGTATGAAGGAACTCTAGAAAAATATATTGGAGATGCTTTATTTGCTATTTGGGGCGCTCCTTATCAAACTGCTAATGATGTAGAAAAAGCTATAAAAGCAGCAATTGATATGCAGTGGGCTGTTCGTAGTTTAAATAAGCAGAGAGAAAAAAGTCATCAACAACCAATTGCTATTCATATAGGAATTAATTCTGGTAAAGTAGCAGCTGGAAATATTGGTTCAGAAAAATTAATTCAATACGCGACTATTGGCGATACGACTAATGTTACTAGCCGAATATGTAGTGAAGCAAAATCTGACGAAATTATGATTAGTCAAACTACAAAAGAAAAACTTAAAGAACATAATTTTCCCTTAGAAAAAATTCCACCAGTGATGGTTAAAGGAAAGGACAAACCCATACAACTATATCGTTTACTTTGGCAACAAGTACCATCATAACTTGGTTAAAAATTACTATTAAATAGGGTTTGCTGATTAAATCTAAAAGTATTTACAGATAAGGTTTTAGCCTTCTTGGGGCCTTTAAAAAGTGCCTAGTTTTCAGCTATTCATGCTCAAAAAGTAGCGTATTTTAGGCAGATAGTTGGGCAGAAAAATTAAGGTACAATTCTTACTCCTATCTCCTCATTATTCCCATTTCTCCTGTCTCCTGTCTCCTGTCTCCTACCCTCATCCATAAGACTTTTTCAGCAAGCCCTAAATAGGTTTTATTTTGGAACTGGAGAGTACAAAATTATGCCAAAAAACGATTTATTTTGAAGACTTTAAAGTATTACCGGAAAATGCTTACAGTACTTATAGATATGAATAAATAGTTTTTAATCTTTAGAGGGCTGAAAACCTTAGCTAGCAATAGTTACTCCAAGAACTTTTCACTGTTTAGTATTCATAATAAATGTGTTTAATCCCTTCGTTTTATAGCGTTTACGAAAGTCATTAGGTACAGTTGTTTTTCTTATTTATTGATTCTTAGGGAACCAGAATTACTACTCCCTACTCCCTACTCCCTAAAACTAAGGAATTTTGTACCTCACCAATATGGGAATTACTATATACCAATTCCCATGCATTAATGCTATACTTCAGCCAGACTTCAACAGTCAAATATTTACTAAGATTAAAAGTATTTTTTTGACAATTATTAGTCTGTTAGTATAGATTTTTCCTGCTTTTATCCCCTCCCCCACCTCTCACACTTCCCCACCCAATCATACATAGCATTCTTTTTGAGAAATCGTATAATACCAATTTGAAAAAAGAATGCTATATTTAAGTGACACTTCAATTATTAAGTAATTAACAAAGACTGAATATTTTTTTTGATAATTATTAGCTAGTTATTGTTAATTATTCTTATTTTTACCTCTCCCCTACTCCCTCACTCCCCTACTCCCCCGCAATGCGAAAATGTAGCAAACATTGATCAAATTGGTATTACTGGCGCATAACACTAAATATGGAGTAAATTTTTCCCTTGTCTAGTTAATTGAGACTTTTGATATTTAATTTTTGCCTTTTGGCTTTATGAAGGATTATTGCTTTGTTTATGAGAAATGAGACTCAGGCGATCGCCATCAATTACTCTGATAAGATGATTTAATATGTGACCATAAGTATCAATGTACAAGCCATTCTTAGAATACTTAGAAAAAGAGCTATTCAGTAGATTTGACTTAAGCAGTAAACCAATTCCTGCTGGTTTAGAAGCAAATGTTAGTAATCGAGGCAAGAATCAAGCTACTATCCAAAGTTGGTGTTATGAGTGTCCTCAGCTAAGAAAAATACGTTATACCTATATAGATGCAGGAGCTTCAGCTCAGGTATTTAATAGTGTGATTTATCCCAGTTACTACTATGACATTCCACTTTTAGGAATTGACCTATTATCTTTTGGTAAAAGTAAAATCTTAATAGTATTAGATTTTCAACCTTTATTTCAAGAAGAATCTTATTTAGAAAAATATATAGAACCAATGCGATCGTTGCGAGAAAAATATAATGACTTGGCTCAAAAATTAGAAATGAAATTTTATGATGCTAACCAATATTTTTCTAAATATTTACTGTTTGCTAAAACAGATGAAAAAACAGTGAAAACTACATTTTTTGAAGCCTATAAACAATACATTAACTTGTATTGGGAAATGTTAGATAAAGCAGAAATTCTTGATCGAACAGAAGATATTCAAAAGGTAATTAAAGCCCAAAAAGATTACGATCAATATAGTGCAGATCGTGACCCAGCGTCAGGATTATTTAGCAGTTATTTTGGCCATGAATGGTCAGAAAAATTTCTCTACGAATTCTTGTTTGAAGATGCTGTACCATTAGCTGTTCCCAATGCAACCCGATAATTCCAATAATTTTGTTAACTATTCAGTTAAAAATTGATACTCGCACCCTTCTAACATATCCAGGGGGGTGTGAGCTAAATTTTTGTAGATAAATTGCTGAAATACATAGGTAATGACACCAACTGAAAATATAGTGAATTTGTATCAACCTTTTCTAGATTATGCTCTAACTCAGCTCAAGCAAGAACTAGAACTAAAACCTTACCCTATACCCTCTGGATTTGAACATAAAGTTGCTATAACTGGCAAGGGCAAAAAAGAACAAGAAGTAGATACAACCAGTTACGCCCACTGTAGTCCCAAGCTCCGACAAATTAGAGCAGCTCATGTTCAAGGTGGCAGTGCCCTCCAAGTGTTAAATTTTGTAATATTTCCCCACCTTAATTATGATTTGCCATTTTTTGGGGCAGACCTAGTTACCTTGCCAGGGGGACATCTCATTGCCTTAGATATGCAGCCCTTATTTCGGGATGACCCTCAATATCAAGAAAAGTATACTCAGCCAATATGGGATACCTTCCAAACACATCAGCAGCATTTGCCTTGGGGAGGAGATTTTCCTGAAGAAGCAACCCCTTTCTTTTCTCCAGCTTTTCTTTGGACTCGTCCTCAAAAAAATGAATTAGTCGAGACAAGAGTGTTTGAAGCCTTCAAAGATTACCTGCAAGCTTATTTAATTTTTGTAAAGCAAGCACAACCTATTACTGATGTAGAGAAATTAGCAGAAATCAAGCAGGCACAACTGCGTTATCTCAGATATCGAGCCGAAAAAGATCCAGCTAGAGGAATGTTTACTAGATTTTATGGCCCTGAATGGACAGAAGAATATATTCATGGCTTTCTATTTGACCTAGAAAGACAGTTGGCCTTGAATCCTGTTTAACTTTACTATACTGTACTGTAGAAAATTTTGTTAATAATTTGTAATAAATAAAAACACAACAGCATTGTATAAAGAATATCTGAAGGGTTATAAAGATAAGAGAAAATCAACAAAAACATTGATTGATAAGCTTGAAAAGCTTCTCATAAACAGTGTAAGATTTTCTCAGGATT
The DNA here is from genome assembly GCF_003838195.1 of Okeania hirsuta. GTDB lineage: Bacteria > Cyanobacteriota > Cyanobacteriia > Cyanobacteriales > Microcoleaceae > Okeania > Okeania hirsuta. The sequence goes on along the minus strand of NZ_RCBY01000075.1, from coordinate 3,731 downwards.
TTCAAACAGTCCAATTTTACTTTTCCAGCCATGGGCAGCTAGCCTGAAAAAACTCAAAAAATACCCATAGCATCGAAAAGCAACTAAAAAAAAATCAAATTAGGAGAATTAATCGATGTTTGATGCTTTTACAAAAGTAGTTTCCCAGGCAGATGCCAGGGGTGAATTTGTTTCTACTAGCCAGATCGACGCTCTGGCAGCAATGGTTGCAGAGAGCAACAAGCGTATAGATGCAGTTAACCGTATTACTGGTAACGCTTCTACTATAGTCGCTAATGCAGCTCGTTCTTTATTTGCAGATCAGCCTCAGTTGATTGCTCCTGGTGGAAATGCTTATACAAGTCGTCGTATGGCAGCTTGTTTACGTGACATGGAAATCATCCTACGTTATGTAACTTATGCTACTTTTGCCGGTGATGCAAGTGTGCTAGATGACCGTTGTCTCAATGGATTGCGTGAAACCTACTTAGCTCTAGGAACTCCTGGTGCTTCTGTAGCAGTAGGTGTTCAAAAAATGAAAGAAGCAGCTATTGCAATTGCTAACGATCCTAACGGCATTACTCCTGGAGATTGCTCCTCTTTAATGTCTGAGATTGGTGGCTACTTCGACCGCGCTGCGGCAGCAGTTAGTTAATAACACTGTAAAAAACTTTTTTTTAAAGATGCTTCATCTAGGCATCTCTAAAGACTTTAAATTTGTAGCAAAATTTGTACTCACAAGATTTAGGAAAGTATCTCAACAATGAAAACTCCTCTTACTGAAGCAGTAACAGCGGCAGATTCTCAAGGTCGCTTTCTGACTAGCACAGAATTATTCTCAGCACTTGGTCGTTTTAAATATGCTCCAGCAAGTTTAGAAGCTGCTAAAAAGCTAACTGAGAAATCCAAAAGTTTGATTGATGGAGCTGCTCAAGCAGTATACAACAAGTTCCCTTATACTACTACAACCCAGGGACCTAACTATGCTTCGACTCCTACAGGAAAGTCAAAGTGTGCTCGTGACATCGGCTACTATCTCCGGATGGTAACATACTGTCTGATTGCAGGTGGTACAGGTCCTATGGATGAGATACTCATTGCAGGAATTGATGAAATTAATAAAACCTTCGAGTTATCTCCTAGCTGGTACATCGAAGCGCTGAAGTATATCAAGGCTAACCACGGTATCACTGGCGATCCTGCAACTGAAGCTAACAACTATCTTGACTATGCTATTAATGCTCTTAGCTAGTAGTTTTCATAGTAACTAGGTGGTGAATGTGAAATTAATGTTCACTAAATTAACTACCCTAAGCTAATATTTAACGTAGCCTGGAGAGGTATACAGGTGCTGGCCTGTCGTTAGTATCTGTTTATCTTTCCAGGCATCGTTTTTTGTCAGAGTTGAATTAAATGAAGTTATGGCACAGCAGCATTGGGATTCACTATCAGAACAAACATCCGACAATGGGGAATCTCTAACGGTAGAAGAAGCGATCACCAATCTCCGGCATGAAGAATTAGGTAAACGATATTATGCTGCTTGGTGGTTGGGTAGATTCCGAGTAAATATACCTGCTGCTATAGAAGGCTTAATTGCAGCTCTAGAAGATGACTCTGACCGAACAGAAGACGGTGGGTATCCTCTCAGACGCAATGCAGCTAGAGCTTTGGGTAAGTTAGAAGACAAAAAAGCTGTACCAGCTTTGATTAAATGTTTGGAAAGCTCAGACTACTATGTGCGAGAAGCAGCAGCAGAAGCATTAGAAATGCTAGGAAACCCTAGCTGCATTTCCGCATTAATTAAACTTTTAGATGGAGGGGTTGAAGCTGCAGTATTAGTTCCAGGTAAGCCTCATCTTGTTCAACCCTACGAAGACATTATTGAAGCTTTAGGAACACTTCAAGCTCAATCAGCAATTCCTTTAATTAAACCTTTTATCGAACATCCTGTAGAGAAAGTGCAATATGCTGCTGCTCGCGCTCTATATCAACTAACCGGAGAAGCAGTTTATGGAGAATATCTGACTCAAGCATTAGATGGTGATAATCTACAATTACGACGCTCTGCACTGATGGATTTAGGAGCGATCGGCTATTTACCTGCAGCTAAGGCAATATCAGAAACCTTAGCCGAAAATAGTATGAAATTAATTGCCCTCAAAGGACTTTTGGAACATCACCTCACAATAAATTCAAAAGTTAAAAGCGGTGCGACCCCGGGTCGGCGTCAGACGCAAGCGGTCAGACCCCGCGACGACGCCAGTCGCAAGCGGTCGGAACCCGCGTCGGCGTCAGACGCAAGGGAATGCCGACCAAGAGAGGGAATGCTGACCAAGAGAGGGAATGCGCACCAAGAGAGTCAAAAGTCAAAGGTAGAATCTCAACTATTATTATCAGATGAGGCTATTAAGGTAATGACTCTAATGGACTCACTTTTATAAAATATTAAGGCGTTGGTGAATTAATGTATGATATTAATCTTAATTATCTAGGAGTCAGGAGTCAGGAGTCAGGAGTCAGGAAAGAAGAAGAAAGAGTAGTAGAGGAAAAAAGTTTTTTGTTTGCACTCTTATCCGGACAAGATATAATACCTCTTTTAACCAACGCCAATATTAATTAGTTTATACTATTCATATTTTTACTATTCTCCTACTTCCCTATTTCCCTAATCTCTAAGAATGAATAACCAACCCTCGACAATCAATAATCAAATCATCCAAGCAGTTGAAGAAGCAGATTCTTCTCAAGGTTTAATTGATGCAGTTAAAGATTTAGCAGCAGCTCAGATAGAAGATGCTATCCCGATATTAATTAAAGTTTTAGGGTACAACAATCCTGGCGCAGCAGTAGCAGCAGTTGATGGGTTAGTTTTACTTGGGGTAAGGGCAGTACTTCCACTACTAGAAAAACTTGACGGTTATAACTATGGTGCTAGAGCTTGGGCAATTAGAGCATTAGCAGGTATTGGCGATCCGCGTGGGTTAGATTTATTATTAGACGCTGCAATAAATGACTTTTCATTTAGTGTGAGACGTGGTGCTGCAAAAGGCTTAGGTTTTATTGATTGGAAAAAGTTGCCAGAATCGCAGATTTTTGATTCTCAACTATCTACGATGAAGACTCTTTTGCAAGTATCCCAAGACCAAGAATGGATAGTGCGTTATGCTGCTGTAGTTGGTTTGTATGGTTTGGCCAAAACTGTAGAAGTTACTTATCCAAAATGGCTTGAGGATATTTTGACCAGGTTTGAGGAGATTGTTGATACAGATACAACTTTAGCGGTTAGTGCTAGGGCACAAATGGCTATTGCAGACTTGGGGAGAGAAAGGAAGTCAGAAGTTGAAAGTGATATTTTAATTACTTAAAAACTCTACTCTACAGTAATTTCAGCTTATTATTTGACTTCATCACTTACCAACTATTTGTGACATTTTTTAAGTTAAATAGTATTAGAAGTCAGAAGTCCTAAGTTATAAGTCAAAAGGGAAAAGGCTTAAAACCTGGACAAAACTTATAGCGGATTCCACTAAGCGTGAAATACACCCATCGCGGGCAAGATGCCCGCACTACAAAAATTTAGTTGTTAATCTCTATACTCCTTATGGGAGGAATCTGCTGTAAATTTCCTGTAGATATGTACGCTAACTTTTATACCAAATATACCAGTTAACATTATATCATATCAAATTCCCTTATTGAAGAAGGAGACAGGAGACAGGAGACAGGAGACAGGAGGAAAATTACATGGG
>NZ_RCBY01000074.1 GCF_003838195.1 Okeania hirsuta | reverse complement strand
TCAGGAAGAGGGCATTGCTCCTACTGGTCACTTATTTCTGCCATCCTGCACTAGTCCTCAGTCAGCCCTTTTTAGACTATGGTACGCAGCGAGATGGCAGACATGTTTGTAATGACAACGGTATAATGGTGGGAATACATGTTTCAGACAACATATTAGTATGTAGAACTGTTTTGCGGCGTTAGTACGCGGAATTATAACGGAACGCTGTTAGATCCAAGTTGCTGAGAAAGCCAACCACAAAACGCAGGGTTTGGACAAAATTTATCCTCTGCTCTATCAACTACTTTTGACCACACCCGGATTTAATCGATAAATACAGAATCACCCATAGCTAGGCCCCAAATTTTGCCTATTCTCTGATTAATGACTTGCTGGAACAAGAACCAAATCTACTGGCAGATAAGCTTCCGGCTGATAATAATCGTAATAACTAATAAAATATTCCACAGAATTATCAGGGAAAAAATCACGCAACTCATTACACAATTGAGCCGCTAAAGTTTTATTATGAGCTAAAACTAATGTCGGTCTGCCTGCTTTTTCTATGACAGAAGCTATGGAAAAAGTTTTACCAGTACCTGTAGCTCCTAGTAATGTTTGAAATTTATGTCCAGCTTGAATATTAACAGTTAATTGAGCGATCGCTCCAGGTTGGTCACCAGTAGGTTTAAAGGGAGCTTGCAAACAAAATTTTGCCATAATAATTTTAGCAGTATTTATATTATTCTCAATTGTATATTTTAATTTCAAACTTAGGAGCCATGTAAAAATAAGTTGTACAAATTTTATCTGGGATAAATTGTGAAATATAGCTTCTATCAAAAAAACTGTTCAGGTTATTTTTGCACGAGTCCTTAGGATTAATGCCACTATATTCGGTAAACTTATCCAATTTTCGCCAGTTGATGTCCCTCCATTCATACATCGGTTTTGGTTCCGTGTTCATAAATCTACAATTACATCTGTGCTAAAAATCTTGCTTTCAACTTTAACCTACCTCTCAACCGCACTAGGAGTAAACCGAACTTCTATCCGACGTCTGCTCTGATTTGGATTACGATTTGCCCCCGCAAAATCTCCCCCAGGGTTATATAATTGTGCTGCAGAATAAGCTCGAAATTTTAACCCCAATTCTTTCAAACGAGGGTTTTTTTGAAGTTCTTGTACAACAGATAAAGCACGCATCAAACCTAAATCTGCATTTGAACCTGGTACTAAACTATTAACAGATTCATTACCCTTAGCAACTTGTTCTAACTGAGTATCTAAATTACTTCCACTTCTCTGATTTACTTGACCATCAGTATGACCTATTACTTCAACAACATAACCTTTATATTCCTTAGCAAAATCCTCTATTTGTTTGATTAAATCTCCCTCAATAAAACTTTTTAAATCTCCCGATATTTCCGCACTTCCTGATTCAAATCTTCGAGACTTAGAATCTCTAATTACTATTACAGGTGGAGACTTCAATTTTTCAATTTCTGTTTCTAGTTGTGTGACTCTATTTGACTTTTGCTCTAGTTCATTTTCAGAGGTAGTTACTAATCCTTGTAATTTTGTTACTTGATTTTGTAAGTTACCAATTTGTCCTTGTAATCCTGTTACTTCACCAGTCTTTTGTTGAATTTGATTTTGTAAATTAGTAATTTCTTGTTGCAGTTGTAGGGCGCGATTTTCGTTGGCATCAGAAATTGACTCTATAAACAGAGATTTAATAATAGCTAATAGCAATAATAAACTTAATATCATAAAAGAGTTAGACATTAAGTCTGTAAATGCCGGCCAAATTTCTAGGTCGCGATTATCTTCAACAAGTCGTGAACGATGACGCATAATTATTTTAATTCCTATTAATAATCAAATTATTAAATATATTAGACTCCTGGCAAAAGTCGGGAGCAGGGAACAGCAGTGCGACCCCGCGACGACTACAGTTGCAAGCGGTCGAGGGATGGCGTTTTGCTCCGCAACATATAAAGTGTTAGCGTTTGCGCAGCATGACCATAGGAAAGCTCCTCTTCCGGAGGAAAGAGGCAGCGACTCTGTCAAGGGTGGGTCTCCTCGCTGTCCGACCATCGACAAAGAGAGGGAATGCACACTCCTGTGAGGGAGCAGGGAACAGAGAACAGGGAAAACATAGCAGAAAACATAAATAGACATCTGGTAAAAATCAAAAATCAAATCAATTCTTATCCATAAATTATCAGGTAGTCCTGCATGGGTTTTGGTGAGGATATATATTTTTTAATTTTTCCCACACTCCCACACTCCCCCCATCTCCCCAAATTCCCCTCCTGGGAGGGGGAGGGGCGAGGGGTGAGTCCCCATCTCCCCACAGTTCCTTTACTATTATATGCACCACCACCAATTATCAATTATTTCTCCCTGTTGCCAGATGAGCTATTGCCTGTTGCCTCTTTTCTGGAGATGTCTAATCTATAGAGATGCTTAATAAACAAGGGTTGAAGAAGGAGACAGGAGACAGGAGACAGGAGACAGGAGGAAAATTACATGGGGATTCGCTCCCCCAAGTAATGCGTGAACACCCCCGTTGACGGTGGGGTATTAAACCCACAAAGAAAATGATAAAAAAAGATTTATTTTTTACTTTGGCAATAGTTCTATTTGTAGATAACTTATTTCAATAATTGATAATTGATAATGGATAATTGATAATTACCTCTCCCTAAAAGGAAGAGGATTGAATAAAAGGAAAATTTTTTTCTTGTTTCTCCTTTAAAGGAGAGGCTTTAAACCTTAATTATTCGGTAAAAAAAAGGGGTACTTAAAAGTCTTGAGCTTCCCAAGAGAAGGTTTGAAGCAGCGAGCTGTCACACCTATTTATTTGCTAATTTATCGATAGTATGTGTCAACCGATAAATTTCATTTTTAGTTTCTTGCATTTGATTGATATATTCCTGTAAATTTGTGGCGATGACGCTTAAATGGGAATTATTCAGATTAGCTTGATTACTCATACCTTTTCCTATTTGGTCTCCTAAAGATTTAATGCTCTGACTAATACCATCTGTAGAATTATTCAAGGCATTTGCTAAAGTTTTTAGTTGAATTTGTACTTCATCTAAATTATCTGCTTTAGATACTACTCTTCTTTGTAAACTATCCAGAGTTCCCACCGCTAATTGAAAACCTTGTGATGCTTCTTGTAATTGTCGAATCATCTCAGCCAAAGATTTTTGATTACTTTGATGAGATTCTAATAGTTTTAATGAAGTTTGATTATTACTGGTAATTTGTTCTCCAAATTTTGCTAGTCTCTTACTATATCCCTGTAGTTCAATTACTACTATTTCTATTGCTTGAACAGCAGTAGCTAGAGTCGAAGTTGATTGAGAAAAATTACTTTGAATATTGGCTAATTGTGCTGTTGAATTAGCTAACTTTTGCGGAAATTGACTATGTTCAAATATCTGTGCTATTTCTAGAAATCTATCCCCTGCTATCTGAAAATCTTTAGAACTTTTTGCCACTGTAGCAGCAGCTTCTCCTAATCGCACAAAAGTCTGTTCTGCTAATTTACTGGTAGTAGTATTAGCATTATGAATTTCTTGAATTTTATCTTGCAGAGCTGACTCTACTCCTACTCTGACTGTTTGACCAAATCTTGTTAAAAATCCTTCAAAAGAATAAGCAACAGCTTTTACTACTTTATCAAGCTGAGTTTGACCTTCTATTGTTTGTAAGTAAATGTTATCTAAATAGTCTTCTATTGAACTGATTAATCTAGTTTTGGCAAGGCTAGTATTAAAAATGAAATTAACTGATGTAACTACTGCACTAAATAATATTGCTACTAAGCTGCTAGTAAAGGCAATTCCCATGCCTTGTAATGGTACTTGTAATTCCCTGAGCAAACTACTAACATCAGTAGCATTAGTATCACTAACTGTTTGACTTAAAGAAGTCAAGTTAATGGTAATGCCGATAAAAGTACCTAATAATCCAAAAGACACCAGTAGATTAGGTAAAATTCGACAGAAATATTCTATTTGTTCATAAGATATTAATCCAAATAATCTTTGTCTACTATAAACTTGGTCTATTAATGCTCCTGTATTAACTTGCTCTAGTTTACTACTTGCATCTGTAAATCTGCCCTCTAAATATTCGATAAATCTTGGCTTATTTACTGACTGCTGATTAATTAGTCTTCTAACTTTATTTCCTTGATTTACTAAGTCAAAATGAAGTATTATTCTTAATAATATAGCAACTACAGATGGAACAATTACTAAAACAATTACTAGAGGGATTAAATAAGATGGTATTGGTGGCATAGTAACATCTCTGATGTTTCAATAGTTAATTAATTGAGAATTATAATAATTCTGCTTATCTCTCGATATCAGTCAATTCTAAACAAAGCTAGTGTAGGAGCAATATAGTATTCAATAATTACTAATAGATAAATAGAGCAGGCAAAAAAAAGACGTTGCATTTTTAATCAAAAAACTCCTAAAAGCAATTAATATAAACTTTTGAGCTAATTTACAATTTGATACATAGTGCCCAAAAATTACTATGTTCTACTTAATGAATAATTGGTAAAAGTATTACTTACAATTGCTTAAATTAAGACAACCATTTTGACAAATCTCGGTCTATTAGTTTTTGTAATTTTATGATATCAGGTTTATACATCTCGAATATGACTTTTCTCATTTCTGAGGGTAGAGGAGGCCGAGATAAATTTCGACTTATTAGATTTGTCCACAATGCTCTTCTTTTTTCACGGTTAGGAAATAAAGTTCTCATAATTGGACGTAAAGCTTTTCTAAGGAAATTATCTTTATAAATAAAATTATAAATAGTCTTATTTTTTGGGATTCCTGAAGAAGCATCTTTGAGGTACAAAGCTACTGTCTACATTTAAAAATGTAAATATATCCTTGACAACCTTTAGAGAATCTGAGGTAAAATCTTCAAATAAAAAAAGTTTAATATTTTGAAGGTCAAATATATCAAAATATTTTTTTAGGTAATAGTAGTACAACCCTTTTTCAAAATATTGCTCGGGATATCCTTGCTTTTGGTCAGCTTCTATTGCTTTTAACAAAGATTTTTCACCTTCGTGTTTATTGTTTCTTTGATTAAATAAATAATCAGAATAGACACGAGACACAGGATCGCGTAATAAAGCAATTAATTTAACATCAGGTAATCTTGATTTAATTACTAATAGGAGCTTGTTCATTAGCTATGTAAGATACAGAAGCTTATCCAATAGCTTTCTCTTGTGGTTTTCTAAACCAATACTTGTACCAATCTATAGTATAAACTGTAATCTTTCCTTTTTGATTAGTTATAATGCTACCTTCATCATACAAGAAAAAATTAGGTTCTTTCTTTTTACTAATAAAAATATCTGGATGCTGAACAAGATAGTTACAAAGCGAAGTAGAGCCTGATTTACTAGAGCCAAAAATAATAAAATTAGGTAATTTATGATTTAGACATAATAACTAATTTACTACAAATAATCACTACATACTAACATATAGCGTTTCTCAAGTTACTGAGATACAGTTGTTTTTCTATTCCCTACTCCCTACTCCCTAAAACACAGGAATTTTGTACCTCACGCTTCTTGGAAATTGCTATAGCTCTTTTTGTTATTGTTGAAAATAGAGTTTATTAGTAAAAATTAAGACTTTTGTTTGATATTCATAGAGTAACTTTAATGCCAGATATTAGAACAATAATTACTAAAAAAATTGAGAGAGGGGACAGTCATTAGTCCCTAATATTTGATATTTGAGCAATGACTAATCTCCCTCACCATTACCTGCAATTTGATTGGCTTCCCAAGGCCCGAATTTAGATTGATAATAGGCCAATATTTGGTCTACTTTTTGACGGACAGCATCTTCAGCATCTTCTGTATACTCTAAGCACAGACTTCCTATTTGGCTTTTTTCATAGTCAAATGGTTCTGAGACAGGAAGAAAAAATAAGTCCACTTCTACTTTGCCGACTTGACGCAAATGAGCTGCTACTTCTCGATATACTGCTAGTGGTAGTCCTTGACAGCTAATTTGATAACGTTGTTGTTTTTGTTTCGCAGTCTGCATCTTGATATTTACCTTCCCAATATATCGCCCTCTAAGCTATGATCTACCAATTGTTCCGTTGTATCTGGTAAATTACAACAGTTGATACTATCTAAACATACTTTGCCCCACTGCAAAGCCCAACGAACCAGTTCTACTCGATTATGGGTTGAAGTCTTACTCAGAATATTACTGATATGATTATCTACCGTTCGCTTACTAATTTCTAGCTTCTCGGCGATTTTTTCATTAGTCAACCCATCTGCCACTAGCTCCACAACTTGAAGTTCCCTTTCTGAAAGGGATATTTTGGTTTGAGACTCGCAACCAGTCATAACTTTTGTCTATATATGTATATCTGCCTAATTATAATTTTAGAGACATCTTGACAAAATTCACCTTAATGACAATCTATAAGTGGGAAAAGTATGAAAAAGCTGAGGGAGGATAAAATTAGTTAATTATGTTTTTTCAAAAAAAATTATTGATTTTAAATATACCTTAGATTTTAATCACCACTAAAATATTCCGAATTTCCCTACCTATATATAACTTGAGATACTCTAATCAATATGACCCATCTTCATGTTCTCTGTCTCGGTGAAATTTTATTTGATTGTTTGGCCGACAGACCCGGAATACCTCTAAATCAAGTTCAGTCTTGGACAATCTACCCTGGTGGTGCCCTGGCCAATGTTGCTTGTGGTTTAGTCAAACTAGGGACTCCTAGTGCTTTAATTAGTGCAGTAGGTCAAGATACAGAAGGCAAAACACTGGTAAAATTTTTGCAAGAAGTGGGAGTAGACACTACTGGTATCCAGCAAAATTCTGACGCACCAACACGGAAGGTTTATGTATTACACTCTACAACAGGGGAACGTGAATTTGTTGGTTTTGGCGATCGCCAGACAACAGAATTTGCTGATACCCATTTACAAGCTGAACTTTTGCCAGAATCTTTATTTTTAAATGGTGATTTTTTAATATTAGGAACCCTTGGACTAGCTTACCCTGAAACTAGACAAGCAATTTACCAAGCTCTTGAATTGGCTGACCAATACCATCTCAAAATCATGGTAGATGTCAACTGGCGTCCTTCATTTTGGCCAAATCCAGATGAAGCTAAAGAGCTTATATATTCTTTACTAAAAAGAGTGGATTTTGTCAAACTCTCTATAGAAGAAGCTAAGTGGTTATTTGAATCTACCGAACCTGCTGCAATTACTTACCAATTAAATTCAGTGGAAGGGACATTAATAACTGCTGGCGATCTAGGTTGTGCTTATTACTTGTCAGAAAATGAAGGGAAAGTACCAGCTTTTTCAATAGATGTGGTGGATACTACTGGTGCTGGTGATAGCTTTGTCGCAGGTTTTGTACATCAGTTGCGCCAATATGGTATTCGTCAACTACAGCAACCAGGGGTAGCAAAAAAAATTGTTACTTATGCTAGTGCGGTGGGTGCTTTAAGCGCTACTAAAAAAGGAGCGATGTCTGCTCAACCTACTGTAGATGAAGTTGAGGCATTTTTTAGTAGCTATTTGGGTCACTAAGATAGATAATTAAAGACGACTTCAGTAGAGGTTATTGGCCTTTCTGAAGCTCGTTGTCAAAAATTATTACAGTTTAAAAATAATGGGACTTTTCGATCAAATTGTTGGTGCTATTAATAACCCTAATCAAGAAGCTAGTACGAGTCAATTGAGCAGTATTCTTGGTACAGTGCAGCAACTAAGCGGCAATCTCGGAGGAGATTCTGGTGCAACTCAAGTTGCTATGTCAATGTTGGGTGGTTATGTACGTTCAGCTTTACAGCAGAAGCGAGAAGAGTCTGGTAATGGAGCAGTTCAAGCAATTATCAATCAGTTTGCAGGTACAGATCCTAATCCCCAAGCTGTTGAATCTCTATTTTCAGCTAATCAAATTACTGGAATTGTTCAGAGTATATCTGAAAAAACAGGTTTTGACCTCTCACAAATCCAGAATTTATTGCCTACTTTAGTGCCACTAATTCTGAATTTATTGAAAACGGGTAATGACACTCAAAATCCTAATCAGGCATCTAATAATGTTTTAAATAGCTTTTTGGATGCTGATGGAGATGGGGATGTTGATATTTCAGATATGATGGGGATGGCAAGTCGTTTTTTGAAGTAAAGGAAAAGTGTTAGGTTTTAGGTGATTGAAGAAGGAAGAAGGCAGAAGGCAGAAGGCAGAAGGAAAAATTGCATGGGGATTAAAACCCCAAATAATTTTAAGCACTCCCGTTGATGGTGAGGTATTAAACCCGTGAAAGAAAAGATAATATTACTACTTTTACTGGACTATTCAAGGCAGGAATTGTACCAAATTCATTTCTAAGCTGCATAGAATAATATCTTGATCGGGGTTGACTGTAGATACAGATAGACAAGTTAACTAGCTATTAGCTTTTAGCATTCAGCTATCAGCTTTTTGAGCTTGGGATAAATAAGTTGCAAAAAGACTTTAAAGCTTTTTCCATCAGGGAGAAAAAAAACAAATATTTGAAGGTAGAATGATTACGCAAATATTCAAACAATTTTGCTCTCCAAATACTTTTTTTTAGATAGTTTTCTATATCCCTGAATTTCCTATCCTCTACCCCCTGCCTTTCCCCGACTTCACTACCTAATATAAATAAAAATTTCTACAAACTATTCCTAATATAATTGATAATATCTTCGGGAGATTTTACAGCATCTATATCTATTATTATCGCTTCTTCTGGTTCTTCAAGATCGTCAAATTGACTTCTTAACATTTCAACTTTCATAAAATGATTTTCTCGTTCCTTTAGTCTTTGGGCAAACAAATCAAAAGACCCTTTTAAGTAGACAAGTTTAATATTTTGTGAGTCTTTTATCAGTAGATGACGATAAGCTTTTTTCAGAGCAGAACAGGCTAATATAATATTTTTATTATTCTCTAACCATTGCTCAATTGCATTTCTCATTTCTACTAACCAAGGAATTCGGTCTGCATCATTTAAAGGATTACCACTACTCATTTTTTTTATATTAGCTTGGGAGTGAAAAGAATCAGCGTCATAAAATTCATAACCTAGAGATTTTGCTAATAATTTTCCAATAGTAGATTTACCAGAACCAGAAACTCCCATTATGATAATAATCATTGTATTAATTCTCAAAAGTTCTTAAATATTAAAATGGCAATAGAAATAGAACGTAAGTTTTTAGTTAAAGGCAACGGGTGGCGTAATCAAGGTGTTGGGCAAGTTTATCGTCAAGGTTATATGTCTACAGAAGATGGCATAACATTAAGGGCAAGAATTGCGGGAGACCAAGGCTATTTAACTATTAAAGGACCTTCTGTGGGTAATTCACGGTCAGAATATGAGTATTCTATTCCAGTTGAAGATGCTCAAGAGATGTTGAATACTTTGTGTAGTTCGCCCTTAATTGAAAAGGTTAGATATAAGGTTTCTCATGGTAATTTTATTTGGGAAGTTGATGAGTTTGCTGGAGATAATCAAGGTTTAATTGTGGCTGAAGTTGAACTTTATAATGAAAATCAAGAAGTTGAATTGCCAGATTGGATAGGGGAGGAAGTTTCTCACGATAAGAGATATTCTAATTCTAATTTATCGAAAAATCCTTGGAAAAATTGGTCTTCAACAATTAATAATTAATAATTAATAATTACCTACCCTCGAAAAGAAGAGGATGGACTCAAAGGAAAATTTTTTCTTGTTTCTCCTTTAAATAAGAGGCTTTAAACCTTGATTATTCAGTAAGTTTAATGGAAAAATATCAGGAAAAAGTTCATAAATAGGGAAATTTTTGGCATTTTTTGAAGAGTTTTGAATTATAGCGTCTGAGTTATGAGATGGTAGATAAATTTTCTGTGTGGCGATCGCTCTGATGTAGATGATAAATTAATTGATGCTTTTTTCGACTATAGCGCCTGGGTTATAAGATGGTAGATAAATTATCTGTGTGGCACTTCCTTTAGTGTGAATGATAAATTGATGATTTTTTTAACTATAGCGCCTTAGTTATGAGATTAAAGTATCATAAACTTTTGCGATCTTAGCAATATGAAAGTAGCCAGGAGTCAAAATTAATTAATGCTGTAGTTGGTAAATTTCCACTAATCAAATATCAATCAATATTAGATTTACTGGAAAAATTTAAACAATATATTCATTTATTTCTACATACATAATTCAATTATGACTCCTGACTCCTAAATTTTTTATTGATAAACTGGCAACAAATTTACATAAATTCTCGTGGGTCGGTAACATATCCAGTCAGTGCGGAAGCTGCTGCTGTATAGGGAGAAGCTAAATAAACTTGTGCCTGTTTATTCCCCATTCGACCAGGGAAATTACGATTAGTTGTAGACACACAAATTTCTGGTTCATTTAATCGCCCAAATGTATCTTTTGGTCCGCCTAAACAAGCAGCACAAGAGGGAGCAGCAGGTTCAATACAACCAGCATCTAAAAATATTTCTGAGAGGGTTTTTCCATCATGTTTTAAGTTAAATAAATCCTCATAAACTTTCTGAGTTGCTGGTACTAAATAAGTAGGAACTTTCACCTGATGACCCTTAATAAGTTTAGCTGCATGAAGAAAATCAGAAGTTTTTCCACCTGTACAAGAACCAATATAAACTCGGTCAATTTTGACATCTTTACAGTTACGAGCAAGTTCCTTATTATCTGGAGAGTGGGGTTTGGCCACCACAGGTTCTAATTTTGTCACATCGTAGGAGCGATCGCTATAAAATGCCGCATTTTCATCTGTCTGAAATGACTCAAATGTTTTATCTGTTCGACCTTGTAAATATTTAACAGTAGTTTCATCGGCAGCGATAACTCCATTTTTACCACCTGCTTCAATGACCATATTGCAGAGGGTCATTCGTTCTTCCATTGTCATCTGTTTCACCGTCTCTCCAGCAAATTCCATTGTTCTATAAGTAGCGCCGGAAACAGAAATATCTCCAATAATTTGCAAGATTAAATCTTTTGCTAATAAATAATTCGGCATTTCTCCATTCAAGACAAACCGCATAGTTGCTGGCACTTTTACAAGTAGTTTGCCAGTACCTAAGATAAAGGCAGCATCAGTATTGCCTATACCTGTGGCAAATTGTCCAAAAGCACCTGCATTACAAGTATGGGAGTCTGTGCCAAACAAAACTTCCCCTGGACGGGTGTGCCCTTCTTGGGCGAGAGCAACGTGGCAAACTCCTTTGTAGTCTGGGTTAGCTTTGAAGTCTGAGCGATCAGTAATGTCGTAAAAGTATTTGATGTTTTGTTCTTGGGCAAAGTCTCGTAAGATATCTACATTACGGTTAGCTCGTTTGTCGGTGGTGAAAATATAGTGGTCTGGGATGAGAACGATTTTTTCCCGGTCCCAAACTTTGGCATCTTCGCCAAATTCTTTTTTGAAAATGCCAATAGTACCAGGACCACACACATCGTGGGTCATTAGTACGTCTACGTTGATCCAAATATTTTCTCCTGGGGTAACGGTAGATTTTCCTGATGCTTTGGCCAGGATTTTTTCAACCATAGTCATTGCCATAAATGCTTCCTCTACTGGTGATAATTTAATTAGTTTACAAATGTATTTTAGACAACCTCATATTGCTTCGGGCAAAGTCATTTCAGTTATCAGTTATCAGTACCTCATGGAATAGGGAGGCAAGAAAATACTGAAGTTGATTTTCTCTTGGTCGATTGGATATGGCGAGGAAACCCGTTCTTACAGACCCGCTCCGCTAACGCCATCCCTCGACCGCTTTTTCATCCCCTTAAAAGGGGAGACTATTGACCTTACTTTTTGGTCAAGGGCGAGGAGGTAATTCTGAGAGTGCCTCAAAATGTCAGAAAGACTCTAGAAAGTAAGCAAAAAATCAAAATTTAAAATTTAAAATTTACAACATTCTACTCTTGACTTCTGATTTCAAAATTGGTTGATTTTTGTGATTTTGAAAGCTAAACATGATACAAAAACAGTCAAATCAATTATTTTAGCGATCGCCTAATCATCAAAATATATTAAAAGATAGTTGTTGTAGGATATAGATGAATGTCCTAACCTAATTTGTGTAGTGCAATAACATTTTTAATTAAGGACTTGGAAGTAGGAAAAAAAATATACTTGTATACTTGAGCAGTAAATATGAAAATCATTTTGCCTATCTATTTAACCTGACCATAAAATATATAATTAATTGTACTTAATTACTTATCACGCCAAGTTGAATAATTGAGCATAAGGGAAAGGAAGCTAAAGTAAGAATAAGACAGGATAAGTTTTTTTTCACGCCAGGAAAACGGAGTTTTATCGTGCTATTAAGCTTACTGATAACTGATAACTGAAATGACATGGGAAATTATAGTACGGTTAATTTTACTTGTGACCATAATTAACTGTAAGAGTTGGCTTTAACAGTATTGAAAGTTGCTGATGATTATGATGATAAAATTGTGGAAAGTTGGGGAGGTAAACGAGGATTAGATATTTCACCTCAATAGTCTATAAATTTATTAGTAGTTTTAGTATTAATTACCGAATAATTAATAATTAAATAATTCTGGTTTAAAGCCGACCCTTTGAAGGGAAAAAAAAGAAATAATATTTCCTTATATTCAATTCCGTAACGGTTTTAACCAGAGGCAATTATCAATTATCCATTATCAATTAATGAAAATGACTTTAACTAATTTAGAAATTTTTGAGCAATTAGATGAACTGGTAAAAGATTTACTATGGATGAGTGAATCTGATTATCCTTTTGAAGTTTTTATTTGGGAATTTGGAGAGGGAATTTCATTAAATAATGAAATTGTTTTGAAAATTACTAAACATTCTTTAGAGACTACAGTTAAAGTAATAGAATTTGAAGTTTTTTTTAGATTGGTAATTAGAGAAAAAGATTGGCATAACGCAGAAGAATATGAAGTGGTAAGGAAATATCAAAAACTTGTCAGTATGATGAAACAATATTTGAGTGATTTAAAGGTTTATAAGGTGGGTGAGGTGAGAAAAGATGTTTATATAGTTGGTAAGACAAATACAGGAGATTATGCAGGTATAGCTACAGTTTCTATTGAAACTTGAATAGGGAAATATTTTTACCATTTTTGTTTATTCCCTGTTGCCTTCTTTAGTTTAACAACTTATCTGGAAACTATATAATATATACTTGAAAATTTTGGTAGTGGTAAAGTAATAATTTTACAGCTTACCTCCTGACAATGGAAAGGATTCATTAATCAATATCCTTACATATTTAGGACTACCAAATTTTTTAATTTACAACCTACAACCTACTAGCTTATTCAAGTCAATTTTGAACCTATTAATTTTAACTTATCTACTGCCGATCAACTCTACTTTCAATTACATCTTGAATTTCTTTAGGAACTTTTGAAAGAAAATCATAACCAGTCTCAGTTTCAATTTTATCCACTGAAACTCGGTAAGCTTTCCAGTCATTTCTAATCCGATTTGAATTAGGCATATCCACTGTAATTACTCTAGTATTTTTATCAACTCCCCTCAAACCAGAACCAGGTTTTACCACTACTATAATTTTCCATGTACGACTAGGAATAGTTACTTTACCTTTGGCAATAGTTGCTTTTTTTCTGTAACCTCCAGCAATAATATAAAGTTCATTTCCTTGTTGTACAAGTTCACGAGAATATTGTTCTAATCCCCGCCAAGTTTCACGATTATTATCTGGACTCTGAGGAATTATATTTGTCATTAAAAATGTGGCTGAATTATCTTCTTCATTAGCAGTACGATCTGCGGAAGGAATTAAATGTCCTCGGTCATAACCAGTATTTCGATAATCACTAGGTCTGACCTGATACCAGTCTTCAGGTAAACTATCATCAGGGCGAAAATCATCCTGTCTTTCTACATTTCCTAACCAAGATTTATTCAGTTGCCAACTTACCCAATTTGCTGTTCCTTTATCCCGGTTATATGACAATACATATTGAGTTTTTTCTAGTAAATAATTATCTGTATTTTCAATAGAAGTTGTGGCATTACTTGGATTTCCTAGAGTTATATGAACTTTAGGAGAAGGTTTTAACAGTAGAGAACATCCACTGGCAAGTGTAAGTACAAGTATTATGATTAAAGTAGTAAGTTTTTTTGATGAAATTAACATTTGTTTGGTCGATCGATAAAAAGTTTTTTCTGAAGTATAGAATAGCAATCTTAATTTTAGTTTTGAGATATTCTAGACTTTTAAGGAATAGATAATATGGGGATATAAAAAACTGCAGCAATCAAATTGTCGTGAATTATTTTGGATTATCATAGTCTTATTAAAAGTAAAAATATGACTTATTTAGAGTTAAAATTATTATTGTCTAATTAAAACTGGAAGTAATGAATCTAGAAAAAGCAATAGCTAAGAAGTAAGCAGACAAATCTATTCTATTAAAAAAATCACCAACTGAAGCCAGATGCTGGAAATACTGAAGTTTACTTTTTTATCCCCTTGAAAGTGGAGACTCTATTTTTTGGTCGTAGAGGAATTGTATGAAAAATCTCTACATTGCTGTTAATTAATGTTATACCAATTTGATAAATATTATCTACAAATAAATGGGTTATTTTTGAGGAGTTAGGTAGGGGAGGTGTTGGATTGGCGACGTACATAATGAATAGTTTTTATACTATTTATTAGGTCGGAATTTATCTTTTTAGTCCAAGGTAAATCTCCGATAAAGTCTTTTAATTGCCCCTATTATTCGTAACATTCTTTTTTCATGCTTGGTATTACTTGATATTAGGCGATCGGATAAATATTTAAATTAAAATATTATTTTACTATGGCAAGGGTTGGTAATAAAAGAAAATAATTCATAACTTTGTTAATCTTAAATATCTCCAGGAGGCAAAAGCAATAGTATCTTAATTTGGGGCGTTGCTGAAGCGCGTGTATGATATTAACCTTAATTACTTAGGAGTCAACCCACCCCTCGCCCCTCCCCCTCCCAGGAGGGGGAGAACCGAGTCAGGAGTCAGGAGGGAAGAAAGAAGAAGAAAGAGGAATAGAAGGAGAGACGTTGCATATTTGTGGGATGAATTGTATGCTTGGACAAAAAATAAGTATGAAGTATTAAGGATGAGATTTTCCTGTTCAAAAAAGATTCATCCCTTGATTCAGCAACGCCTAATTTGGAAGTATCAATTTAGGAAAACTAGGGTTTGTCGCAAATCTCAAAAATTAACTCTTAAATTTTGAATGTAGCTAAAAATTACTAAACTATTATTTGGAGTAATGTGATTGGGAGAATATTAATAGTAGTGTTTTTCTGTACCATTCTATTGCTAATTCTTCCCCGCAGTCTCTAACTAAATAATCAAATCCTGGTTCAGAGTTCGCTTCAATTAACCAGAGTTTATTATTTGTATCTAGAGCTATATCTAATCCCGTATATTTTAATTCACAATTTTGAAATATGGGTTTACAGAAATATTGTATTTGTTCTAAAAAATCTATATCCAATATAATCTTAGCTTTTGCTCCTTCCCAATGTAGTCTACTTAAATTTCCGACAAATTTTGCTCCAGTAATACTCTTCTCATATACACAATGTAAATCACCTTCTAGAAACAAAGCTCTAAATTCTTTCTGAATATGAATATATTCTTGACTAATAGCAATATAATCGTATTTATAATTGCTTAAATCATAAATTGTATCAAGGGAGTTTATGACTTGACTTCTATCATTACACTTAAATACATTTCTTCCCTTTGAGCCTTTGTTTTTTTTCAATACAACAGGATAGTCAAAGTTTTGCTCAATATTATTTGCTATTTCTTCTACATTAGAATCTTTCACATAACTAGAATATAACTCATTACAATTAGGATTTAAGTAACCCTTAGTTTTGGGAATATTGATATGGGGTTTAAAATATTGATAAAAGTATTCTTTGTCACGACATAAATGAGTAACTGATGATGAGTTTAGTGGTGTTGCCCAATTCACAAATACATGAGATTTACCTTGATTTTTGACAACTACTAAATTTCCAGATTCATGTAGAATTTCATATTCATAGCCTAGATGATTACAGGCTTTAATCAACATTGAAATGTTTTGGTTCATAATTGAAGAAGGAAGAAGGAAGAGGGAAGAAGGAAGAAGGAAGAAGGCTGAAAAGAAAATTACTTATCGATAGTCAACGACCGGCCACTTGCTGTCTACAAACCCCAAACGATTTTAAGCATTTTTGTTAACAACTGATAACTGATAACTGATAATTTATATAGCGTTTCTCAAATTAGTGAGATAAAGTTGTTTTTCTTTTTTTCTATCCCCTGTTTCTCGAATTACCGAATAATTAAGGTTTAAAGGAGAGGGTTTAAAGGAGAAACAAGAAAAAATTTTCCTTTTAGTCAATCCTATCCATTTTCAAGGAGAGGTAATAATTAATTATTAATTATTAATTGAATACTCCCTAAAACAAAGGAATTTTTACCTCACCAATATGATAATTGCTATAACTGATAACTAAAATGACGCTGGGGTATTAAACGCAAAATAAAAGATAAATTAATTAATCAATACAAAAAACCTAATTAAGAAATTCTGCCATACCTAAATAGCGAATTTCTTGGGGAGTAACTTCAAATCTACAGGGCAAAATTTCTACCCCTTCTTTAACAGCTTCTCTCAAGAGTTCACCATAACCAGGATCAGCAATATCTCCAGGGGAAAACTGATAACAATCTCCACGATTTATAAAAAATAAACATACTGCTCTTTCCCCTTTTTTAACTACTTCAATTAATTCTCGTAAATGCTTTTGCCCTCTTTCTGTAACTGTATCTGGAAATAAAGCAATTCGTTGATTTGCCCAAGTCGTATTTTTTACCTCAAGATAAATATTTTGACTATCGCTAATTAACTTAAAATCTACCCTACTTTTTTTGTCTTTTCCATAAACAACTTCTGGTTTAACTTCACAATAATCTCCCAATTCAGGAAATAAGTATTCTGCCAAAGCTAACTTAATAACTCGATTAGGTAAAGCCGTATTAATTCCTACCCAAGATTTTTTAGCTAAATATTTTCCTAATGCACAATTTATCAATATGTATCGGGATGGTCGAGATTGTTATTGTTCAGCTCGTAATCATGTAAATGTAGTTCAAGGAAAAAGCATTGAAAGATATGCTAAATATTGGAAAAAGTGTGTAGATGCTAGGCTAAATCAAGGAAATAATCCAAATATTTTAGATGTTAAGTATGAAGAATTAACCTTAGACCCAGAAACAGTAATTAAGCAAACCATGAATTTTCTAGAAGAAGATTATCATCCTAGCCAATTAGATCCAAATCAATATTCTCAAAATACAATTACTAACAGCAAAAGACCAGAATTTTCTCAACTATCTAAACCAATTAATAGTTCCAGAATAAATAGATATAAACAAGAATTAACTTCAGAGCAAATAGATAAGTTTAATCAAATTGCCGGAAATCAACTCAAGCAAATTGGATATGAAGTTTAATCTCAAGAAAATTCAGCTAATGCAGGAACAATATTTTTCCCAAAAAATATGTTCCTTTTCTGATTACAATCTTCAAGATAGAATTGAGTTAATTGTTATTCACTAATACCAATTCCCAAAAATAATTCTATACTTCATTAAGACTTCAGTTATTAAGCGATAATAATGGTTCAGTAATGTTTGTAACGATTCTTGGCATTGATCTAAGATATGTTATGTCTTTGAACCCTACTCCCTACTCCCTACTCCCAAGGAGATGTAGCAAGACTTTTGATATCTGGTATAAAACATTGGTCAAGTTAGTCTTAAAAATAATATTTTTTCAAATTAATTGAAATACCTGAGATTAGAAGCTAAAGAAGGATAAGACAGGAGAAAGTTTTTTTTTCACGCCAGCAAAACGGAGTTTTATCGTGCTATTAAGCTGACATAGGACATGATAGTATAATTAATTTACTTGTGACTATAATTAACTGTAAGAGTTGGCTTTAGTACCACCTAACTTCCCTCCGTCAACCTTAGTATCTAATTTATAATTATTAGGAAATAAAATTTTAGCTATAGCTTTAGCAGTTCTTTATTCTCGCCAATGCCAGTGATTATCATGCCCTTTTTCTCGAATATGAATTATACCCTCATCTATAAGATTAGAAATTTCATCAAAATTAGAAAAGGTAGAACCAATTTTTTTCGGCCAATTAACTTGATTTTTAATAACAGGATAATCAGAAGCAATAATATAGCATCCACAAGAAGCTGCATCAATAATTACTCCACTTGGTCTGTAGTAATAGCGGTCTTTTTCATAATGAATTACTACAATATCTATTTCATTTAAAACCTGGATATAGTTTTCTTGTTTAGTAGTGTCATAAAGAGTGACATTCAGTTCATCTAAATATTTTGGTTTTTGACCAAAAGGTGTTCCAATTACCAGTTCGCATTGATGCTCTGAAGACTTAATATATTCTTGTAATTTATCAATTACTTGATTGATTGGTTTATCTGGGCGAATCATTCCTACAACACCAATTTTAATTGGAACATTAGAGGGTATTCTTTCTGCTGGTAAAAATTTAGGTTTAGCTTCACTAATAATAGGATGAGGAATTATATATTTAGATTCATCTGGTAATCTAAATTTTTCAGGTAGCACATCATCATCTACTTCAAAAGAAACAACTTTGAGATTTTTAAATAGTTTTAAATAAGCTTTTAGATAAAGTAATCCCCAAAATTTAAGTCTGTTAGTCATGGCAAATTGTTGATTACCATTTTTTGATAATTTGCTCTGTTTTTTTCATCATCAAGTTAACTCCTAAATAAAAAGCAGCAAAAAAACAAATCTCCGGTTCCCTATCCCTGAATACCGAATCGTGATTAAACTTATTTAAGCAACATCACTATTTGTAGTCGTGTCTAAATCAGAATCACAAAAATCTTCTCGTTCCCTAGCAGGAATAGCAGGTATCGTAGCAATAGCCACATTAATCAGTAAAATATTTGGCCTAGTACGTCAACAGGCGATCGCCGCCGCCTTCGGAGTAGGTGCAGCAGTGGATGCCTATAATTACGCTTACGTTATCCCTGGCTTTTTATTAGTCCTATTAGGAGGAATTAATGGACCATTTCATAGTGCCATAGTCAGTGTCTTGGCAAAACGGGATAACTCAGAAGCAGCACCACTAATAGAAACCATCACAACTTTAGTCGGTGGAGTCCTATTATTAGTAACAATTGGTCTGATTATTTTTGCCCATTCATTAATTGACCTGGTAGCACCAGGTTTAAGCCAAACAACAACAGGTCTAGAAATTCGAGCGATCGCCATCCAACAATTCCAAATCATGGCCCCAATGGCTTTACTAGCAGGATTAATAGGTATTGGTTTTGGTGCTCTTAATGCTGCGGATATGTATTGGTTACCTTCTATTAGTCCGTTATTTTCTAGTGTGGCTTTATTAGGAGGAATTTTTATCTTAGTTTTGCAATTAGGAGAAAAAATTATTGAACAAAAATATGCCATGATGGGAGGCTTAGTTTTAGCCTGGGGCACCCTCATCGGAGCCATATTACAATGGTTAATTCAAGTTCCCGCATTGTGGCGAGCAGGTTTAGGAAAATTACGATTAAGATTTAATTTCCGCAACCCAGGAGTACAAGAAATTACTAAAGTAATGATACCTGCAACTTTGTCTTCGGGAATGTTACATATTAATGTTTATACAGATTTATTTTTTGCTTCTTATATTCCTCAAGCTGCTGCTTCTTTAGGTTATTCTGGTTTATTGGTACAGACTCCTTTGGGAATTATTTCTAATGTTATTTTAGTTCCTTTTTTACCAATATTTTCTCGATTAGCTGCACCGGAAAATTGGCAAGATTTAAAATATCGAATTCGTCAAGCTTTGGTATTAACAGGAATTACCATGTTGCCTTTAAGTGCAATTATGGTGATGTTAGCTTTGCCGATTGTGAGGGTAGTTTATGAACGTTTTGCTTTTGATTTATCAGCTTCAAAATTTGTCGCTTCTGTCTTAACAGCTTATGCAGTAGGAATGTTTGTTTATTTGGGAAGAGATGTTTTAGTCAGAGTTTTTTATGCTTTGGGAGATGGAGAAACTCCTTTTAAGATTAGTGTGATTAATATTTTTCTGAATGCTCTGTTAGATTATTTGTTAATTAATGCTTTTGGTGCTCCTGGTTTGGTATTGGCAACGGTGGGAGTAAATTTAATTTCAATGGTAATTTTTCTATTGTTATTAGATAGGAAACTAGGAGGTTTACCTTGGGGAGAATGGTTAAGACCTTTTACTGGTTTAATTGCTGGAACTTTGGCAACTGGTTTTGTTTGTTGGAGTGTGCTTTGGGGTTCTCAGTTAGTGTTGGGAACTGAGGGATTTTTTGTGCAGTTATTGGAACTTGGTTTGGCAAGTTTTTCGGGGTTAGTTATTTTTGGTTTGATAGTAATGAAAATGAATTTGCCAGAGGTTGATATTTTTGTTAGTCGAATTAGACAGAAATTGGGAATTTGAGTTGACATCCTCCTAGCTTTTATCTTTTTTTCTCCACTAACAAAGCGATCGCCAGTTCAACTACTACCCGTAAGTCACAAGTCAAAAGCTAAAGGTATTTTTAACTAAGTTTTTCCGACAGAAACCTTAAATAGGTAGTGCTATGTATCGCATTAAGAAAAAGGTTGATATTTTTATTCCTTTGTGACTACTACATCTATATAGATATATAGGTCAAAAGTAGTTTTGATAATTTACCCTTTGGTTAGTGCTTCATAAAATGAAATTAGCTATACGCAATAGTCGGAAATTCAGAACAACCCTCAGACTTGGAGTGCTTCAGGAAATAAAACTACTATTTCTCTATAGGCAATAGTCGGAAATTTCACAACTTCCCTCAGACTTGGAGTGCTTCATAAAATGAAACTACTATCTCTCTATACGCAATAGTCGGAAATTTCACAACTTCCCTCAGAGGCGGAATTTTTCATAAAATGAAACTACTATTTACCAGAGGCAATAGTCAGAAATTTCACAACTTCCCTCAGAGGCGGAATTTTTCATAAAATGAAACTACTATTTACCAGAGGCAATAGTCAGAAATTTCACAACTTCCCTCAGAGGCGGAATTTTTCATTTCCTGAAGCTTATATTTACCATAGGCAATAGTCAAAAATTCACAACTCCCCTCAGAGTTGGAGTGCTTCAGAGAATAAAATGATTATTTTCCCATCCACAATAGTCAAAAATCTACAACACACCTCTGAGTTTAGTGCTTCAGGAAATGAAACTACTATTTCTCATAGGCAATAGTCAAAAATTCACAACTACTCTCCAAGGCGGAATTTTTCATTTCCTGAAGCTTATATTTGCCATGGGCAATAGGCAAAAATTCAGAACTAACCTCAGAGGCTGAGTGCTTCAGAGAATGAAAAGACTATTTCCCCATACGCAATAGTAGAAAAGTTGAGAATAACAAGACAGAAAAACCTTAAACTATCCTTTTTCATTCAAGAGGAACTAGAAAAGACACCAAAATATCCTCAACACAATATTTTTCAATGGCCTAGAATGACTATCAGGTGCAGGAATTTTATCTTACATAATAGGATTTATTGATACGGGATATCTGATTAAAACAACAAATGATTTTACCTCCGACATAGAAGAAATTGTTAGAGAAAATAGAATTGTAGAGGATATCAAAGAGCGTAGATAGAGATAAAATTTGAAGTAAGCATTCAGCGGCAAACTCTCAGTCATAAGGTATTAACTTATTACTTTTGAAACAGGAATTAATATTGAAACTTTTACTTTGAGAGCGGTTCTCATATTAATGAAATAAAGTATTTTTTCTTTCCTATTGGTACTTAGAAATTTTATGGCAGAAAAAATACCTGAATTTCAGTTTAGGTAAGGGAATTACTTCAATAAACTAAAAATAGCTAGAACTTTTGCTAATTAATGATTCATGCCTTTTTGACATCAAAACATCTACTTGTCTATATTTGAGCCTATTTTTTACTTCTTTTTTGTGTAATTCCCACTATTCCCTACTCTCTACTCCTTACTCCCTAAATTTAAAAGAGCAGACATATTTCCATCTGCTACTAAAACCATAAAAATATCATTATTCGTCACAATAACCTTTTCAACTTCAATTGTTTTAACCTCAATATTTGCATCAATTTCCGAAGGCAACTTTATCTTCTGGATATATTCATTAGCTTCATCTTTAGCTCGAATTAATTCTTGGTCTAAAGGGAAGGAAAGACGTTCTTCAATTTGCTCAAGTAAAACAGGTTTCAAAAGCGAATCTGCTGTTGATAATAAAGTATTTTTTGTATCAACATCATAATCCAGTTCAACCACTTTCAGATTATTAGACTCTTTATCATAAAAAATCTTACCCCAAAGATATAATATTCCTTTTGCTCCCTGAAGCAAACTGCCTTTATCAGTCTTAAAATCAACCTTAACAAGAATTTTTTCACCTGATGCAGATAAATTAATTTCATTAACAATGAGTTTCAGATTTTCATCAACAGACAAAGACTTACCCCTAACTTTAGATTGAAGAGTATTATTAAATTCATCAAGGGAAACTTGCACAGGTAAATTTATTAAAAACTTATCTATTATCTGCTCTTGAATAGTAAGATTAGGCAACGGTTTAAAATTAATAACAGGAGCTTCTTTACATATACAAGTATCGACAAACATCTTAATAGCAATTCCAGATTGAACATTTGCACCATCACTCAAATTAAACTCTTTGAAACTAATACTTTGTGGTTCAGTTTTAATCCAAATTGAAGGGTCTTGATTTATTTTTTCTGACAAATGCAAATTATTCCATTGTTTTGTTACTTCTGCTTTTAGGTTTAAATTTTTAACAAGTTCAGCGATTAATTTAGGCTTCTCTTTATTAATAGCCTTATCCACCTGTTTTTTCAGAAGACTACGAATACTAATAGTACCAATATTTTTTATTGGTACTTCTGCTTTAGTTAAATTAGTCGATACATTTAGATTCGGTTGAATATTCCATTCATTATCTATTCCTAAAAAAAGATCGCCAAAAATTGTACCTGCAATATTTGTCTCCACACTAACTGGTATCTCAAAAAGACGTAAATTAACTTCACCTTTTACTCTTGCAGTTCCTAATATTGGTACTGAAAAAGTTATCAGATTATTTTGAGTACCAATACTTAATTCTTTGCGATTAATTTCGTAGGTAAGATTATCATTAGAGAGCAAATCTGTAGGATCAGCTTCTGTACCCACAAATGTCTGAGGAATATTCAGATTCAATGCTTTCTCAATATCAGTCAAAGGAATTTTTACAGGTAGATTTAATATACTTTCACTACGCTCAGGTTGAAATGTATTAGCTGATGTCAACTCCGGCAGTTTAGGTTGAATATTTATTCCCTTAAAAGCTGCTCTCGAAGAAAAAATAATAACAATTAGCACGAATATCATTAAAATAAAAAATTTTATTACTCGTGGAATAGAGGATATTTTCATTGATTTTATTTGTATAAACTTAAAATATTGAAACTTTGCTTCCCCCCTCAAGTAAATAAGCCGTGGGGTAAACATTCAGTCGTCAGCTATCAGCTATCAGTTATGAGTTATTAACTCATATCTTGGAAGGACAAATTAGTCTCCAAAGAGTGAAATATAAATGAAATTGATCGTTAGCTAACCTTAGTAATTTATACTAAATGAATGCATAGATAGTTACAGTAAAATGATGACAAAACAGTTAGTAAATTTGCTGAAAACGTCGGGAAAAGAATCAAATTATCCCTTGATAAAAAACAATTTATTATAGTTTAATAATTATTTTTAGTCAATCATGGAACTGTTTTAATCTCAGAAAAAATAAATATTATAAATTCTTACCTCCTGAGTTCTGAGTTCCCCTCCTGGGAGGGGGAGGGGCGAGGGGTGGGTTGACTCCTAAAAACAAAGCCACTATAGCAATATTTTATGAAATTAGTATTATTATTACGTTCCAAAGCTGAATGCGAGCGCATTCCCTAGGAAAAGCTAAAACTAATATCTGAATGCTTACGCCGTGGGTTTGACAAATTAGAAAAATATAAGCATAATTTTTCCCATTCCCTACTCCCCTTTCCCCCCTTGTTTACTGTAACTATATTATTTTAGTTCGCAATAAAATCACAAATAAAAATAGATTAACAATAAAGATTTAGCCATCAGCTAGACTCTTACATAGGAACCGCGTTATCAGCTATAAGCTATGAATTATTAACTCATTATCCAGGAAATAGGAATTAGTCTCCAAGAAGTTAAATATGAATCAAATTGATCCTTAGCTAACCTTAGTAAGTTATTACGTTCAAAAGCTGTTTGCGAAGGCATGATCCAGGAAAAGCTGAATGCTAATAGCTGTTTGCGCAGCAGTCCGCAGGAAATGCTTACTATTAACATTTGACAAAACAGAATTTTTATGAATAGAATATTATCCTTCCTGGTTAAATACTCACTAAGAATCAAAGGTATTCTGAGTGGAAAAACTCAGCAAGTCAACTTATCTGAAGTATGTAGAGAAAATTGTCTAAAATTATGTCAAAAGAAACATTCGATTTTGTTATCCCCCTTTACAAAGTGCGTTGGAATACCCAAGCTGTTATAGAAGGAATTACTCACCACTACAAACCTCGAACTATCCACATAATAGCTCCAGAAACTGAGGCACAATTATTAGAACAAAAAGCTAAAGAATGGCAAGTTACTTCACTTTATACCCACAAGGAAGAATACTTTTTTCAAAATAATGGTCTGACAAAAGAAGCAATTTGTTCAGAACTTGATTTAGGTAAATCACTTTATAATCCTGGTTGGTTTTATCAGCAGTTATTAAAACTTGGTGCTTATGAAGGTATTGATAACCTAAGCGAATGGTTTGTTGTTTGGGATAGCGACCTACTTCCTGTTAATACTTGGCAACTCATAAGTACTCATCAAGAAACTACACAACACAAATTTGCACTTTTACAACACAATAAATATGGTAATCCTCATATCGTATCAAAATGGGCTAAATGGATTACCTCGGTACTTGGGGTTGAGCCACTTACAGACCATGAAGGTACATTTATTCCCCATCATATGTGGTTCAAACAAGAACATCTAAAATCATTTAAAAACCAAATAAAAAGCTATTTTCAATCAGACGAAAACTGGTTATTATTGATGATGCGCTCTGCTAATCAATTTGAAACCTTTAGTGAATATTGGTGTTACATTTCATGGGTAGCAGCAAAAGCTCCTGCTGACCTAGCTTTTTATCCATACGAAAATTACGGAGCTACAACTGAGCGATTTTTTGATGATGGTACTGGTCTATTTTCTGCTGCACTGAGAAGTTATCAGTCGAGGGTATTTTCCACTGAAATTAATAGTTACCAATCAATAGTATCTAATCCAGCTATCTTTTCTCCTTCATATATAGATATAGAATCTTTTATTCGAGAAAAATACCAACCAGATGCGCTTCCCTCCTCTTTATCTTTTGAAAGTAGTCCGCGACATCTCAAGAAAGATAGAAAAAATACCCATATTGAAGAGCAACGTTCTCAATGGAACCCGCGCAAATTTAAATCTGACCTATGCCTAAATTTAGGCTGTGGAGGGAGACATCTAGATGGTTATATCAATGTAGACAAATTTGGAGAGCCTGACATTAGATTAGATTTAGAAACATTTCCTTGGCTGTGGGAAGATAATAGCGTGGCAGAAATTGAAATGAGTCATGTATTAGAACATCTCGGACAACAGACAGAAATCTATCTGAAAATTATTCAGGAAATATACAGAATATGTAAACCAGGGGCAAAGGTGCATATCAAAGTTCCCCACCATCGCCACGATAACCTCCTACATGACCCTACTCATGTACGTCCAATTACTCCCTATGGTTTAAGTATGTTTTCTCAAAAACTAAACAAAGAGCGACAGGAAAAAGGATATCCTACTACGCCACTGGGTATATATTTGGGTGTGAATTTTGAGTTGGTAGAAACTCGCTATATCCCTAGTGAACTTTGGTATGAACGTGAGAGAAATCGGATTGATGATACAGAATATCTTCTGCAACAAAGTTCTCTATACAATAATCTTGTCCAAGAGTTAGACATGACATTAGTGGCAATAAAATAGTGAAGGAAAAAGGAATCCTTTCTAGCTCCTAATTCCTAGTCCTGTAAAATCATACTTTATATTCAGCAACGCCCATTTTTTTGTCTCTCTCTACTTATGAGAAATATTGGCACATTAATTGTCTCAATATCAAACATTTGTAGAGGTCGCCCTAGAATAACAGGAACTAGAATTTTTGTCTCCAGTATTGCTGAGGAATTAACAAACCAACTGCAAAAATTAAAATTAATCCTTCCAAAGCAAATATTAAACTTATTCCCATTTTTTCAATCAGACTACCAGTAAAAGTAAAGCCAAGAATTCCTCCTGCTCGGAGTGCAGTTCTAAACAAAGAAATACCTCTTCCCAAAAAATCTGGAGCAACTAAATCTGTTATTAGAGCAGAACTAGGACCTAAAGCAACATAAGACAAAAAAGATATTCCACAAGCAGCTAAATAAAATTGCCATAGAGATACTGCACTTGCAAGAGAGAAAATACCTAATGCACCTATTAAATAACATGAAATTAATATTGGTTTATGACCAAATTTATCACTCATCCAACCACTGAGAGGGGAAAATAAAAAAGAAATACTAGCACTGAAACCCATCACAAAAGAAATATGTCTCAACAGAAAACCTTGCTGGTTCATAGCCAAAGAAATACCTAAATTACCCCCAAAAGAAACTAACCCCATGATTAAAGTAGCTATCAGCATCAATAAAAATTCTTTCGACCATTTTTTGGTTGACTGTTCGTTTATTTTCTCTGGTAAGTGAGTATTAGAAATAGGTTTATCCTCTAAAAATAATTCCGATAAAGCAAAAATGCAGGAAAACAAACAAACAAATTTAAACATAGTTGAATAACCCCACATATCGGCAATAGGACCAAATGTTAAACCTGTTAATAATCCAGCCAAAGCTGCTACAACAGAAAATATGCCAAATACTTTTCCTCTTTCCTCTGGGTTGCTTAATAAACCTACTAGAGTAATATTAAGATTAATACCAATACCGAGATAAAAACACCAAACAATAGCTGTCAAAGTAGCTAGTTGCCAAATATTATTAACTTGACCTATTAACCAGATAGTTGGAATACTAACTACCGTACTAGCAATAAGCAAAACTTTTTTATTTCCCAGTTTATCTCCTAACCAACCACCCAAAAAATTCCCAGTAATTAAAGCAATTTGCAAAAATGACATATAGTAACCTACTAATTGGGAATTAGCATCTAAATATATTGCATATACTGGCAATAGAGGAGATAAACCTCTAGCTACCATAGCTACTGCAAATCGATGTAAACCAAGAGCTAACATTTGTTTTTTCTTCATCTTAAAGCTATAAATTGAGCATTTTTTTTACTATCGAAAAATTAACTTATTGAGGTCGTTCAAATGAAAACTCAAGATTCTTCTTGGTATTGCATGGTAGATGGCATAGTATATCCTAAATTTGTTACTGAAGAAAAAATAAATACTATACTGACTCGCTTCAAAACCAGAAATGAAGATATTTTTTTTGTTTGTTATATAAAATCTGGTACTACTTGGCTACAGCAGATTCTTTTACTTTTAAATAATCAAGGTAATCAACCTAATTTAACAATGAAAGAAGCTTTTCCCTGGCTAGAATTTTGTTTACCTCCATGTTCAGATATTGCTAGAGAACATTCTTACGAGTATTTTGAATCTCTCCCATCCCCTCGAATCTTAACTTTTCATGGCTGGCCTCATTTAATACCCGAAGGACTTCCGAATACAAAATACATATTTTTAATCAGAAATCCTAAAGATGTTGCTGTTTCCATGTACCATCATTTGAAAGGAAAAAAGAGTATATCTTATCAGGGAAATTGGGATGACTTTTTTGAATTATATTTATCAGGTCAAGTTCATTATGGAAGTTGGTTTGATTTTCACTTGCATTGGGAAAAATTTTTATCATCTCGTCAACAAGTCTTATATCTTACATACGAAGAATTGCAGAAAAATATCAAAATTTGTCTGTGTAAATTAGCCGTTTTTTTGGAAATTAAAGGATCAGAAGAAGTTATAGATAAAGTAGCAATTGGCAGTAGATTAGACGAAATGAAAAAAAATGATCAAGCTGATTGTAATTGGATGATAATTAATCAAAATGAAGCTCCACATTTAAGAAAAGGAATAGTAGGAGACTGGCGTAATTATTTTACAGATGAACAAAATCAACGTTTCAATAACCTATATACTCAAAAAATGTCTGGCTCTAAATTTAAAGATTATTGGGATGAATCTATTTTAGGAATTACCCTATAGCAATCCTATTTAAGTTGTAATATTTTGGTGGCAGTTAAGAGTTAGAATGTTCCAGGTTTTCAGATCAAATTAGCTATTATCAAAATTGTCACAACCAATCTAGGATTACCCTAGAAAATTAGTAAATAAATAGAAGTAGAAAAAATATATTTAATCTGGAAGAGTAAGTCAGCAATAGCTAAGGAAATTCAGTACCTTGAAAACTTTTGCCGTGAGTTAAGCTCGCCTTTATAAAATATAGATATAAACTTTCTATAATTCTCAAAAAACATCAACACTAAAGCAAGTTTTAGGCATAACTAAATATTCCTTTTTTAACTTAAGATAGTTACCCTAAACTACCAAACACTTTCAATCATAATCAAAAATTAGATAGAGATATATTTTTCTGAGTTAACTTCTTTGATGAAAAAACTTTAATGAGGTAGCGATCGCCTAATTTGTTTGAGAGTTAATTAGGAGTCATTGAGTCACGCCTATCAGAATATAAAAGGATTTTGATTCATCTTAAATACTTAAATATAGTGTTTCTCAAGTTACTGAGGTACAGTTGTTTTTCTTCTTTGGTATTCTCACCGAACCAGAATGACTACCCCCTACTCCCTACTCCCTAAAAATTACAAATTTTTTACCTCACTCTTCGTGGGAATTGCTATATTTTCAAATATCTCATAAATCATTCGGCGATCGCTATATAACTAATTACTATAGTAAAATTATCAAGAAAATATCATCTATTTAACTATGAACTTTGCAACCAGAATGAATGGCTTAGGTGGCGATGCTGCCATTGAAGTTTTTACTAAGGCAAAAGAGTTAGAATCTCAAGGTCGAAATATTATTCATTTAGAAATAGGTCAACCTGATTTTAAGACTCCTCAAAATATTCGTGAAGTTGCTTTCCAAGCTATGAATGATGGTTATACAACTTATACTCCAGCAGCAGGTTTATTAGAGTTAAAAGAAGTAATAGCAGAACATATTTCTCAAACTCGAAATATATCAGTTAATTCTGATGAAGTAGTAGTAATGCCAGGGGCAAAACCAGTTATATTTTTCACTCTTTTAGCATTAATAAATCCTGGAGATGAGGTTATTTATCCGAACCCTGGATTTCCTGTTTATGAATCAGTCATTAATTTAGTGGGAGGGAAACCTATTCCATTACCTTTATTGGAAGAATTAGACTTTCAATTTAGTATTGATAATTTAGCTAATTCTATTTCTGAGAAGACAAAATTACTAATTCTGAATTCTCCTCATAATCCAACTGGAAGTGTATTAACTCCCGAATATTTAGAAGCTATAGCTGAACTAGCAGTTAAACATAACTTTTATATCCTCTCTGACGAAATTTACTCCCACTTAATCTACGATTCAAAATTTACCAGTATCATTAGTTTTCCTGGTATGAAAGAACGCACAATTTTATTAGATGGGCATTCAAAAACTTATGCTATGACTGGTTGGCGTTTAGGTTATTCTGTTTCTCCCAAACCAATAGCAGAAAAATTAGATCAGTTGATGTTAAATTCTAATTCTTGTGCTTGTTCATTTACTCAAATAGCTGGCATAGAAGCTATCAAAAATTCTCAGGAATTTGTCAAGGAAATGTTCGCCGAATTTAAACAAAGACGTGATGTTATTGTGGAGGGTTTAAATTCTATTCCAGGTATTAATTGTCGAAAACCAGCAGGTGCTTTTTATACTTTTCCCAATGTGAAGCAACTGCCGATAAGTTGCGAAAAACTGGCAGATTATTTATTAGCTGAAGCAGGAGTCGCCTTATTACCAGGAACTGCCTATGGAAAATTTGGAGATGGATATTTAAGATTATCTTACGCAAATTCCATTGAAAATATTCGCGAAGGTATTAGTCAGATAAAAATAGCGATCGCTAAACTATAGCTATCCTCTTTTTATCTTACGCAAATTCCATTGAAAATATTCGCGAAGGTATTAGTCAGATAAAAATAGCGATCGCTAAACTATAGCTATCCTCTTTT